>CAZBDF010000270.1:0-6751 GCA_964490385.1 uncultured Lentimicrobiaceae bacterium
AAGTAAAGGAAGCCGATGTGAGTACTTTCCTTTTCTTTGAATAGAAAACGCCACCTACATCATAATCTTCATTTTCATAAAGCACTTCCATCTCTTTGCCATTGGCAATGTCAAAAAGAACTACAGCCTGCTTATCGCGGCCAAGATTTGAGGTAGCATACACATTCTTGTTCTCGAAATCGAAAAATGCAGGATTTACAGTTTCTTTAAAGTTCGTTGTCAACACATCTTTAAATTCATCCTCTTCAGTTTCGCGGTAAAGGATTTGTGTATTCACCCCATCAACAATGGCGATGGCAATACGTAATTTTCCTTCGTGGTCAGTCATCCAGCCCTGGATGTTTCCTGGGTTCTCGGCCAGCATTGTCATCTCGCCACTTTCAATATTCAGGCGGTACGGATCAAAAACTTGTGGGTTCCTTTTATTCAAACCAATGATAATTTCATTGGGAATATCTTCGAGGTCATCAATGATTTGGGTGCGAACACCTTCGAAACAGGTAAGGCATTTTTGGTTTTTGCCGTTTTTATCGACACCATAAACTGAGAAATTTTCGTCACCTCCATCATCTTTCAGGTAAAGGATGCGATCAGGGTTTGCCCAGTAGTAACCGGAGATATCGCGGTCAGTTTCGCTGGTTAGACGGGTAGCTTTGTCTTTTCCAACTTTCTGAACAAAAATATTCATACGGTTTTCGTAAGGCGCCTTGTATGAAAAATATTTGCCATCCGGTGAGATTTGGTAGGATGTTTTTTCAGGATTCTTAAAGAAATCCTCTAACGGAATTTGGTTTTGTGCCATTGCATTTTGGTTTACAAACATGCCGAAGAGGAAAGTCAGGAAAAATCCTCCGGTCAGCATAAACAGTTTGGTTCGTTTCATGATTTGATATTTTTTGTGAATTTGTTAAGGCGCAAAGATATAGTTACCCAATGAATTAGTCAGTATCAGATGTCAAATTAAGAAAAATTAACAGCCATTTGGGAAGGTAATCAGTAATCGGTAATCGGTAATTGGTAATCGGTAATCGGTGATCGGATAAGGTGATTGACTTTCCAACGTCCGTAAGGACTTGAAAACGTCAAGGGTAAAAATAGTAATCGATAAACAGGTATTGGTAATAGGTGCTTGCGAATACTTAAAGCCAACAATACTATGGGTGTGCGACAAATTGCATTTTGGTTCGAAACAACCATGTCCCAATACGCTTTGGCTCCGGAGGAGCCGAATATTGGTGGAACATATTGCTCATAGAGAACAGGGCGCCACGTAGTGGTGCGATAGGTTTCCTCTTTGATTTTAACCGAATTTCCAATGGATATTCGGGCGTTAACATTGCGCACCTCTGGCGCGGGTTTACTTGATTGCTAGGGTTTTTACCAACATTCGGCCCCGCCGGGGCCAGACTAATAGCTTCAGTCTATAAAGAGTTGAATTGGAGGGATATTGAGTACGATTTGTGTCTGCATAAATCTAATTGTGAAATTTGTCATACACCCAATACAATTCGACAGACTAAAAAATCAATAGCTTTAGTATATTTGTTAACTAATTTGAACCTATGAGGAGTACTTTACTGATCATCTCACTTCTACTATTTTCTCACCATTTGCTGTATTCCCAAAAGGAGTTTACGGCTGTTAAAACTGAAGTAATAGTTGAGTTTGACAGTATTCCTGTAAACCATGCTTCACCGGTTCAGTTTACTCAGCTGGAGCCAGAAAAGGGGGAGCCGGCAAGTTACCCTACCGAAATGTTTTTTTTGTACGATAGCCTGAACATTTATTTCTATGCCCGCTGCAATCAGCCTGCTAACAGCGTGGTGGCCATGCAGCAAAACAGGGACGTGTTCACTACGGATGACGACGCGATTGTGTTAATGCTGGATACATACAACGATGGAAGAAGTGCTTATGGATTTTCCGTAAATCCTTTGGGCACCCTGGTGGATTTTAAAATTGTTGACGATGGAAGGACACTTGACGTTAACTGGGACACCGAATGGGATGCACAAACTAGCATTACCGATGATTATTGGGATGTGTTATTCACCATACCCTTCAAAAGTTTGAGGGGCAAGGCTGGCCAAACAAGTTGGGGTTTTAATGTGGCACGAGTGATTCGGTCCAATGCTGAAACATCCTGGTGGTCGGGTGAGATGAATGAGGATTTCAGGGTGTCGCAGAGTGGGCGGCTTATTGGCCTCGAAATTCCGGCCAACCGGCAGTGGCTGACACTTTATCCATACGCTACCATTGCGCTCGAAAATAACGAAAAGACCGGGATAGATAATGAAGTGAAATTCGAAGCCGGTGGCGATGTAAGGTTTAAAATCAAATCTTCGGTGCAGGCCGATCTTACTTTTAATCCTGACTTTGCAACTGTGGAAGGCGACCAGGAAAGGATAAACCTTTCGCGCTACGAATTGAGCTATCCCGAGAAAAGGCTTTTTTTCCTGGAGGGCAACGAGATGTTTGGTACACGGATAAAATCCTTCTATTCGCGCCGTATTGGAGATATCGATTATGGTGGAAAAGTAACCGGCAAGCTGGGCGACTACTCCTTTAATGCCTTATCTGTAAAAAGTTCCTTAAATTCCGAACTGGATTCTACAGGTGCATGGTACAGTGCTGTCCGGGTTAAAAAGGATGTTTTGAAATCGTCCAATGTAGGCCTTACTCTTACTGACAAGCGATGGCCGCAGGATAATGTTACAAGCCTAAGTGGGGATTATCTGCTGAACCTTGGAAATTCCTGGAAATTAACTGGGCAATTTGTGGCAAGCTGGCCGGGTGATTTTTGGAACAGTAGTGGGTTTTTTGTGCGCTTTGCCCGCGAAAGCAATATCTATCACTATCACATCCGCTTTGCTAGTCTGGGGACTAACTTTCAGGAAAATGTAAACCAAACAGGCTTTATCAGCGATGACGACCGCAATGAATTCGACTCGGATGTTTCCTACAAATGGTGGTTTAATAAGAGTAATGTGATAATGTATCTTTCTGCAATTACTATGAACAATGTTTTTTTCAGCAGATCCGGTACTCTGCGTAGTTGGTACTCAACAACCAAAGCCAGGCTCTATCTCAAAAACAAGCTTAGCCTTGACTTGAAGTACAACAATGAATACAAGCTTTACGAAAAAGATTATTACAACCACATTTACGGGATTACACTGGGCTATAATACTGATGAATGGAGTTCGGTGGAATTGGATTATCAGACGGGCAGGAACTTTGACCGCGACTTCTATTTACTAAGTTGGAACGGGACTGTCAAAGTATTTAAAAAAATTTCGATTGCTTACACGGGAAATTACCTTCATTTCAATCCCGATACAACAAATGCCAGTACAGTCATCAATGTGCTGTCAGTAAATTATTACTTCACTAAAGACTTGTGGATGCGGGTATTTGCACAAAACAAAACCAACAACGAGCGGGTATATATTTATGGCTTGGTTGGTTGGCGATTTAAACCTCCCTTTGGTGCGGTTTACCTGATCTACTCAAAAGATGATATGATGTTTTACCCCGAAAACCAAAAGTACAGTCAGGACATGATCTATCTTAAATTCACTTATCCAATTGGTATTTGATACAATGGAGCAATGGAGCAATGCGGCAATGATAAAATGATAAAATGATTGAATGATAAAATGTTGAGCAAAGCGAAATCCCGCCTATGCGGGGATAAAATGAGTGAAGGGTTGAATAGCTAAAGGGTGATCGGTAAATGGTAATCGGTATTTTGATTTTCCCTGACTTTCCAACGTCCCTTAGGACTTGGAAACGTCAAAATACCAAACACCAAACACCAAATGCCGAAAAACCAGAAATTTTTGATTTCTTAGTTTTTCGTGCATCCTCGAAAAGTTATGAAAATTAAAAATTTTCAACTTTTCGGGACGCCAAACGCTATACCTTCAAATTATTCGAGGTTGCCCTTCAAACTTTGAAGGCCTTTTTCAAGATCAGGCCCAAGCATTTCATCCATATCCATAAACAGCAGCATCAGGTTCATTGGGTACTTCATCTTACCAAAAAAGCCCCATTCCACCACAGTGGAATTGTTACCGGCTGCTTCGGTGGTCATGTAGGCATAATCCGTTTGCTCAAAAGGCTCAAGAAACCGGAGTTCATAATCAATTCTGTTTCCAGGGTCAATTGCAATGATCTCTTGTTCCCCTTTGCCTACATCCTTATCGTCGCTGTCCCATGCCGAAACAAAGCCAACACTTCCATCGGTTCCGGTGTAAGTCTTTTCCATGTTTGGATCCATCGTTGCCCACGCGCTGTAGTAGTCCTGGTTCTTCAAATGTTTCACATAATCAAACACTTCCGCTTTAGGTGCGTTAATTGTAACTTCCCGCACAACTTTATACTCGCTATTTGTAAAAGCCGCAACAAGCAAAACTATGGCAACGAATGCCACTACAATGATTAGAATAGTTTTTAGAATTTTCATTTCTCTGCTCTTTATATTTAAAAATCTCTTTGCTGTCCTATTTGAGGATTAACTTCTCATTAAAAATAGTTTGATTATATTCATCCCTTAACAAAAGTAAATAAATCCCCGGTTTTAAATTAGTAAGGGGTATTTTCGAATCTGTCTGATGTAAGGATTTGGAATATACCTCACGGCCAATATTGTCAATAATTTTTACAGATAATCTCTTATTCGAATTTTTTTGTTCGAAACTAATATTTACTACATCGCTGGCAGGATTTGGGTAAATCGAAATACTTTTTAATGCGGGATTGTTAGCAATGCCAACAGTTGAGGTGTCTGAAATACTCAGCGGAAACGTACAGGCATATTCACCAAAAAACAGGGTATGTAATTCAAGATAGCCTTCAAAAGGCAGAAGCACAGGCTTAATTATATCTAGTTTATGGGCTTGAGGAAAAGTGCCAATGCCGTAATAGTTCACAGTTTCAATGGCTACAGTATCCATATTGTTATCAAATAAAATGAAACCAGGATAAGAGAAAATATTCGTTGATTGATTGGAAGCCTGAATTGTTAAAGTTTGTTCTGTCAGGTCGAAATCGCAGCAATCAATATGCACGAGCTCACAATCATGTGGATCTTGTGCGAAAATTGAAAAGGGCAATATGAATAGGAAAAGTAAGTGTTTTGGTTTCATAAAATATGTTTAGTGAGAAACTAAGGCCTTACACTGCAAACAATATTCATAGCAATTTGTTCACTAAATTAAACCAGCCGGTTTTTCACAAAATCCCCAAAATCTGATTTTTATCGATGGATCCATCATTCATGGATGTATTGGATTTTTCTTGTTCTAACCATATTGATTTTCTTGCCTTTAAGTTTCCCTTTTTCACTTATGATGTGCTGATATCTCTTCTCTGATATCCAGTTGAGTTGTTTGTCGTATTTGTATTTCATTGTGTAACAAACAATATCGTTTTCATGCCAATCTCTTTTATAGTAAACCAAATCACCATGTTCATTATATTCATTTGTAGGATCTTGTTGAAACTTGCCTCCATATCTTATAGGCCTGTCATGTGAATTTAATAAAACACTTTGGCTATTGTAATGGTTAAGTGTTAGTAGGTTGTTGTCAAAATCATAAACACCTGTTTCATATCCAATTAATTTGCCGTTCCCTGCAAATGCTTCAAGGCGGATCAAATTTGTATCCCGGTCAAAATAGTATTTTGAAATATTCAACATTTGGTATTTGTCATTGTATTCGGTTTGAACAAAGTTTTTTGCCGTGTCATTTTGGCGAACTGAATAGTTTGATTGATAGCCTATTATATTAACCCACTTTTTAGTTTCCTTGCGTACATGTCTATTTAGACTGTCATAATAAATCAGCACTAAAAATATCAATTTATTCTTATCGTCAAACCTTTTAAGGCTCAACAAATTCATCAGTGTATCATAATTCCTATACTCAACAGTCGTTGTTGGCCCGGTCTTGCTATAATGTGTTAAAGTTTCTACAATATCAGTACTATTTGCACATGCATCAAATTTGTATCTTTCACGCAAATAACCGTCAATTGATTGGGCATATATTAATTGAACAGCGAAAAGGGATAGGATCAGTAATGTTGTTTTTATCATTTTTTTGTTTTATTGTTAAAGTCCTAACATTTCAAAATTGGTTCAGTATCTCTATCCGTATTACATTCCTCAATATCTACACCAATGATTTTATTCATTTCCTTCATCCACCTGATCGCGGTTCTTAACATATTTATCCAACCATTGGTCCTGCTCCCACAAAAGGTGAAGGATGCTTTCTTTGGCGCGATATCCATGGCTTTCTTTGGGCAACATCACCAAACGGGCAGGTGCGCCCAGGCCTTTTAATGCATTGAAATAGCGTTCGCTTTGCAGCGGATAAGTGCCAGAGTTATTATCGGCCTCACCGTGGATGAGCAAGAGCGGGGTTTTCATTTTGTCGGCGTGCATAAATGGCGACATGGTGTAATAAACCTCGGGTGCTTCCCAATAATTGCGTTCTTCACTTTGGAAGCCAAATGGCGTAAGTGTTCGGTTGTAGGCCCCACTTCGGGCAATACCGGCAGCAAATAAATCGCAATGCGACAAAAGGTTGGCAACCATAAATGCGCCGTATGAATGTCCTCCCACTGCAACTTTATTGGGATCGATGTATCCCAATTTATCCACGGCATCAATGGCAGCTTTGGCATTGGCCACCAGTTGCGGCCTGAAAGTGTCGTTGGGATCTTCTTCGCCTTCGCCAAC
>CAZBDF010000271.1:0-6732 GCA_964490385.1 uncultured Lentimicrobiaceae bacterium
AAATAAACAACTCCTTATCCTACCAAACCCATTACGCCAAGTCGGTACGAGTTCATTCCAAATCCGGATATTGATCCCTTAGCATAAGCAGCGAAGCAACTAACATGCCTGAAATCTTCGCGCTGAAAAACATTTGTAATATGCACTTCCACAACAGGAGACTTGATGGCCTTAACAGCATCACCAATGGCAACTGAAGTGTGGGTGTAAGCCCCTGCATTCAGAATAATTCCATCAATATCGAATCCTACTTCGTGCAACTTATCAATTATTTCACCTTCGATATTCGATTGGAAATAGGCAAATTCAATTGCAGGGAACTCAGCCCTAAGTTTCTGTAGATACTCATCGAAACTTTCATTTCCATAAATCTCAGGCTCACGTTTTCCCAGGAGGTTTAAATTGGGCCCATTAATAATTTGAATCCTTTTCATCCAACAAAAGTAGAATTTTATTTATTTTCACTTGCTATTAATGCTCAATTGTTACTTTTGTCCGCTTAAGACCAATAGGGGTGCCTAACCCCGCACGAGCGGGACTAATTACGGGCTGAGATCACACTCATTGAACCTGACACGGATAATGCCGACACAGGGATAAATGCTTCCGATGACCTTGTTTCCTCTATTGATTTTTAATTCAAATTTGTGTTGAACTTAAAAATCAATTGAAAAATGAAAAAAGCAATTTTGCTTATTGTGCTGGCCGGTTTACCATTCTGGCTATTGTCGCAGATCAATATTAATGGTATAGTAAATGATTCGCTTACCGGCGAAAGTCTCCCCGGGGCGCACATCACCATCGAAGATACCTACAATTTTGCGGTAAGCAAACAGGATGGAACTTTTAGTTTTCAAAACCTGAAACCCGGAAATTACACCTTAAATGTTTCATACATGGGTTACCGGGAAAATATTCAACAGGTGAATCTGGAGGAAAGCACTGAGGTCAGTGTCAGGATGCAAACTGCGGCCATCCTCGAAGATGAAGTGGTGATTTCCGCAACCAGGGCTAAAGCAAATTCGCCTACAACTTACCAAACAATTTCGAAACAGGAGTTGAAAGAAAAAAATCTTGGACAGGATATTCCTTTCTTGCTGGAGAGTACGCCAAGTGCTGTAGTAACATCCGATGCCGGTGCAGGAGTTGGTTATACCGGGATCAGGATCAGGGGAACGGATATCACACGAATTAACGTAACAGTTAATGGAGTCCCACTCAACGATCCTGAATCGCAGGGTGTTTTTTGGGTGAACATGCCCGATTTTTCCTCCTCGGTTGATAACATCCAGATTCAACGTGGTGTTGGAACTTCAACCAATGGTGCAGCTGCTTTTGGCGCCAGCATCAACATCCAAACCCAAAAACTGGAAGCCGAACCCTATGCTGAAATCAATAGTGCCGCCGGAAGTTACAACACCTTTAAAAATACTTTGCGCTTTGGTACCGGATTGTTGGGTGGTAAATGGGCAATTGATGGGCGCCTCTCGAAAATTACTTCTGATGGATACATCGACCGGGCGTTTTCGGATTTGAAATCATTTTATGTTGCAGGTGGATATTATGGTGAAAAAACTGTGATCAAAGCAACTATTTCATCAGGTAAAGAAAGAACCTACCAGGCATGGAACGGGGTGCCAAGCGATAGTCTGGAAACGAATCGCACCTACAATCCTTCGGGCGAATATTATGATGAAGAGGGAAGCATACAATACTACGACAAGCAAACCGATAATTACCAGCAGGATCATTACCAGCTGCATTTTTCTCATGCATTGAATCGTTACTTCAACTTCAATGCTTCGCTCTTTTATGTTTATGGCAGAGGGTATTATGAGAGCTACAAGCAGGGTCAGGAATTTTCGAAATACGGGCTTGATGATGTTATTGTTGGTGGAGATGCCATCACCCGAACTGATTTGATAAGGCGCAAGCACCTCGATAATAATTTTTATGGCATTACCTTTTCGGCAAATTACAATAGTTTAAAAAAGTTACAGGCCACATTTGGTGGAGGATATAATTATTATGATGGCGAACATTTCGGGAATATTATCTGGGCTCAATATGCGAGCAACGGACAGATTGATACAAGATGGTACGACAATACCGGACGGAAAACGCAATACAATTTATTTTTAAAAGCAAATTATCAGGTCATCAATCCTATAAATGTCTATGCTGACTTGCAGGTCAGGGGGATTCATTACGAAATCTTTGGTACGCACGATGATCTTACGAATCTTGATCAAACGCATGACTTTTTCTTCTTTAACCCGAAGTTTGGTGCGATGTATGATTTTAATGACAGAAACCAGGCTTACTTTTCTTTCGCTGTCGCCAATCGTGAACCTACCCGCAGCGATTACCGCGATGCAGATGAAAACCATCAACCGGAATCAGAGCAGCTTCTCGATTATGAGTTGGGATACAACTTCAGCGCAGGAAGAGTGAAGGTAAATGCCAACCTGTTTTACATGGACTACAATAACCAACTGGTGTTAACTGGCGAAATAAACAATGTTGGTGCTCCAGTTTTCACCAATGTTGAAAAGAGTTACCGTGCTGGGATTGAGTTGGTGGCAGGCTGGAAGATTTCAGAGAAATTCAAGTGGGAAGTGAACGGAACTTTCAGTAAAAACAAAATCAAAGACTTTACTGAATATGTGGATAATTGGAGCTATCCATGGGAACAAATCTCTAAGAATCTTGGAGAAACAGATCTTTCGTTTTCACCCGATATTATTGCCAATAGTAATTTCAGTTATGAGCCGGTTAAAAACCTAAATCTGACACTGGCAACAAGATATGTCGGTGAGCAGTTTATCGATAATACTTCCAGCGACAACAGGAAACTAGATGCCTATTTTGTGAATGATGTGAGGGTAAATTATTCCATCACCACCAACTTCATCGAAGATATTGGATTTTATTTGATGGTGAATAATATTTTCAGCGAGAAATACGAATCGAATGCATGGATTTACAGGTATTACTACGAGGGTGAGGAGGGATATTTGGATGGCTATTTCCCACAGGCAACGGTTAATTTCATGGCGGGGGTTTCGTTGAAATTTTAAATTAAAACCTAACAGGTTTTTGAATCTGTTAGGTGGGGTGGTGAAAATTATTTTCTCTATATTGGATGCTACTATTTATCAGCATCTTATAATTTGCCACAAAAAGTGTTATTTCGTTCCACTTTTTGAGTTTCTTCAAGGTTTTTTACATAGAGATTTCTCCCTTCGGTCGAAATGACAAAGTTGTAATTTATTGGATTGGGGGAAAGGGAAAGCTGGCGCGGAGCGCCCGATTTCCCTTTCCCTACCAGATAGTTATGAACTTTGTCATTTCGATGGAGTGGAGCGACTGAGAAATCTAACCTTATTTAAATTGTTTTCTGATGAAAGATAAGTTGAAGATCGAAATATTAAAAACTGGGACGAAGAAATGAAATACAGATTTAATACCCCACTTGTTAGGTTTTGATGCAATTTTTCCTCTGAGTCCTTTGCGATCTCAGCGGTTTTCCCGATTGTTGCTAACCGTTCGAAGTTCTATTTGTACCGTGATAGTTGTTTCGAAGGGAAAACTATTAACCTGAGTTCGATATAAGAATTATAATTAAATGATTGAATTTCAACACAATAAACCTTTTGCTTTATATCGAACTCAGGTTATTACTCGCTACTACCTCATTAAAAAAATTCGAACGCTCATTTTACGTTTCCAAGCCCTCGCGGATGTTTGTAAAGTCTCCCCCGCACTTCTCTCCGCACTTTGCCCTATGCTCTCCGCTCTAAACCTTTTGCTCTTCACGGCCCAAGCCTGATATTGTATTTCTGTTCAAGGTACTTGAAATACCAGAACAATTGCCACTCTACATCGACGCCATAATCAATTTTTGAATCATAGTCGATTTGGAATTCGTAGGGTGGCCGGTGCATATTTTCAATGACACGGATATTCCAATTGCTAGCATAAAAAGTATTTTTTGAATGGTAGTATTCCTTCTCATGAAACCATACAGGCCTTTTGTTGGTGTGGAACCAACTTGTGAAGTCAAGATCTAACACAATCAATTCATACTCGGTGGAATCGCCGGGGGCAATGGCCACTGAATCGGCTTTAGCAGCTTTCTTATCTTGAAAGCTATTTGAATGAATTGCATTTGCCCCAAGAGAAATCGTAAGGGCGAAAATGAAAATGATTAGTTTTTTCATGGTTGAAATTTTCCACTAAATTAGCAAAAAATGTTCCGAAAAGCAAATTAAAAACTCCACTTCAACCTGCCATACAGTATCTGGCCATAATTACCATATTCGGTTTTTGGTTCACCGAAAAACAGTTGTCCCAGAACCAGCAGTCCAATATTGTCAGTTAGCGAAAGATCTATGGAAGGCCCAATGAACAATGAGCCATCATAGGGATTGATGATTCCGGAAATATCGCCCCTAATTAATGGTGATATTTGATAGGCCATCTCACCAAAAATTTCCATGCGCGATGGGGTAAGTGTTTTGGGACTAATATCTCGCCCGCCAAGGATTACGTTTCCAAAATATGCGTTTCCTGTTGTCCCTTCACTGTTGTAAATTACGCTGCCATGCAAATAAAAACTATTGGGGAAAGTATAATTTGCTCCCAAGGATCCCACAAAAGAGGCATTTTGCTCCGGATTTTTTTTTAGCTCACCCACAGGTTGGAAATAGGTAAACTCACCTGTGAAGCCTGCACCTTTAATCTGGCCTGACCATCCACCACCTAGAACAAAATCATTGGGCATAACACCAGTCATTACCTGGAAATCGTAATTCCATTTATTGAAGCGGTACATTCCGGCAATGGTGCTCTTGTTGTCCGAATCTATTTTCCAGGCCACTTGAACTGATGAAGTCATTCCGGTATAATATTGCATGCTCAAAGCGTCACAGCCAGGCCTTTCTATATAATCAAAATCAAAGTAATTAAAGGTGTTGAAAATATCGTTGGGATTCCACACCATATTGATGCCCCAGTTGATACGTTGCCGTCCGGCAATTACTTCAAAGTTTTTATGGGTGAAATTAATGTTTGCCCTGTCAATATTAGTAATAAAATAATAGGATGAATCATTGGCCCAATCGAAAGTTAAATCCATCAAGCCATAGTCGATGGCGGCGGCATCGCCAAGATATGGGTAATAATCGTAAACCATTTGACCGTAATTGAGGATGTTCCTCCCACCGAGATTGGCTGAAAATCCACCTTTGTACCATCCGAAATCCAAGCGGTTGTTCATCTGCCCCATGGTTTGCCACTCCTTGCTATCCGGCACAAGCCAAACATTTTCGAGGTATTGGAGGTGTCCCTTGGCGGTGAAGCTGCCCCAGTCGGTTTTGGGGGAATCCTGGGGAAAGGTGGATAGGGGAAATAGGGTACATAGGGTGAATAGGGTAAGGAGGTATAGGGTATAGGGGAATAGGGGGAATAGGGGGAATAGGGTGTATAGAGGAGATTGAGAAGAGGGTTTTATTTTTGATGAGGTGGCCATTTGATTTAAGGTTGTTAATTTTTGATTTGTGAAATAGTTCCTTTTTATTGTTTGGATATTTTCTTGTCATGCATATTCAAAATCTCCAATTGTTGGTTTGATAGTTCAATGATTCTGTAGGGGTACTTTTTCTGGACATCATCCATTTCATCCTCACTAAATAATTCATCATATTTTCTTGAGTACATAGACAGCGAATATTGATCCCTTAATTCGTTCACAGCCTCCTTTGAATATACAAGCACCTTAAAATAGCTTGAGAAATCGACACTATCGTTGACGTAGAATTTAATAGCATAGTTAGAATTTCTTTGCATCTGTGTTTTTAGCATCTTTTTCAGTTTTTCAAGCTCAACTAAGGTATCATTAACAAGGCAGTCATCGGTTTCTAATTGTTTGATTTCTATTGAATTTTTATATTTACTAAAATATTGGTACGCATCATGGATGCTGTATTTTTTGGAATCGATACCTGGAAGTTTCATCTTGAAAGAAAAATGAACATAGTATTTCTGGTCAAATTTTGGGTTAATGGGTGTTACCATGTATCCAATTTGGGAATGTCCTGCTTTCGACAATTCATGCTTCAGTTTATTTACATAACCCATATCAATTCCTTTTTGGATAAATAACTGAAAAGTCATGAATTTTCTATCAACATCATCTCTGTTTAATCGTAATTGATTAATCTTATGATATAAATCAGCAAGTGCCACCTCCTCACTATGTATCACAATTACCGGCCCTGTACTTTTGTCGCCACCCTTTGGCAAAGCAACATAAATGTTTTCGACCAACGAAAGTCTTTCACTTCGGCTATAGGTAGCTGATTCCGGCAATTCCAAAATGTAGTTGTGATGGATGTTTTTTTGAAGAATACTTTCATTCAATTTATTATAATCAACAACATTAATCATCGACATTCCAAATGAAATTGCCGAAACTATCAGGGCTGAAACAATCAACCACTTTAAGCTGGTGCGTTTAAAAGTCTGTCGGATGGTATTCCATGATTGAAGGAATAGCACGATGATGACCAGGACAAAAATGTATTTATAATCGGGATAGAGGCTAAAAGTATAATATCCACCACGAAAGGAAAATCCAAACATAATTCCATAAACGACGGCCAATTTCGAAAACCAACTTAAAAATGCCCACATCAATACACGCTGGTCGTTAACAATAGTATCCCTTCG
>CAZBDF010000272.1:0-6731 GCA_964490385.1 uncultured Lentimicrobiaceae bacterium
ATGATTGCATTCCGTATGCCTAAATCGTAGAAGAAAATTTTCTGGGATTTTGCAATCTCCTTTCTGAGGTTGCGGCTAAAAGAACCCAATCGGAATATTACAAAGGACTTTTCGAGCAACTGGATGTATTTCTGTACTGTTTGCACTGAAGTGCCAATGGTTTTTGATAGCTCATTAAACGACACTTCTGAACCTACCTGAAAAGCTAATGCTCTTAGTAAATTGAGTAGCAAATCAGACCTTTTCAGCCTTTCGAATTGCAAAACATCTTTATACAAATAATTGCTGGCAATATTATTCAACTCTTCAAGCATGTCTTCCTCCGGATTGTCAAACACTTCGGGGTAAAGCCCAAACCTCAGGATGTTTCCTAATCGGGCATTTAAATCCACAGATGAATAGTTTTGCAGGATTTCTTCAGCAGAAAATGGCATCAATAAATATTGGCGCGACCTCCCGGTTAAAGGTTCGGAAATGGTATTGCCAAGCTCAAAACTTGATGAACCGGTGACGATAAGTTGCAAATCCGGGAAGCTGTCGTTAATGATTTTAAGGGTCAATCCGATATCCTTTATGTATTGGGCTTCATCCAATACCACAATTTTATCTTTTCCGAGGAATGATCTCAAGGCCTCACTATTAGTGGTTTCAAGGGCTATTTTGTTTTGCAATAGCTCGCAATTGATGTATTTACCATTCTCATGTTTCTGCAGTATGCTTTTGGATAGTGTAGTTTTTCCAACCCTTCGTGCACCATAAATAATTATAACCTTGTTTTTGAATAAATTGGCTTCGATATGTTCCTGTATGATTCGTGTGTATTTCATAATTCATTACGTTTACTTCACAAATTTAGCTAAATTTATTAAGTTTACTTCACAAATTCATAACAATTTATTAAGTTAGTATTTTATAAAGAGTTTATTATTGTCAAAAATCCGTTTGTTAATTTCTTGACAAAATCGCATACAACTTGCTCCACCAAAAGAGTTTATTTATATTCGCAGGGATTTTCACACAAAAGCACCTAAAAACATGATCATAAACAAAACTGTTTTGTCTGATGAGCTTACCGTACCCAAACGATTGAGTTCAACAAAAAACCACATTCACTTTCTTCAAACTGTTTTGCTGCTCTTTTTCACTTTATCGTTTGTGCAACTGCAGGCACAGGATGGATGGAAACAATTTCGTGGCTCCGATCGGAGTGGAGTTTTAACGGGCACTGAATTCCCTGAAGCACTTCCCGAGAACGGGCCGGAGCTTTTATGGTCCTTAGAAGTTGGTAATGGATTCCCGGAAGTAGCAGTTGATGGAAATGTGGCGTACATCTTTTCCAGCGATTCCATAGACGGGGCTAATGAATATCTCGCAGCAATTAAAATTGAATCGGGAGAGGAGTTATGGAAAACCAAACTTGATTCGATATTTTTTGAAGTTGATGGCTGGGGCCATGGCCCGCGGGCTACTCCGGCAATCGCTGATGATATGATTTACTGCCTGACCGGTTACGGAAAATTCATTGCCTTAAAAACCAAATCCGGCAAAATTGACTGGACGATAGATTTGCCTGCAGAGTTTGGTTCTGCCCTCCCACGTTGGGGTTTTACTTCCTCGCCTATGCTTGTTGACGACATGGTGATTGTGGAAACCGGTGGGACAGAAAACCGGGCTTTCACTGCATTCAATCAAAAATCGGGAAAGATAACCTGGAGTAAAGGTGTCGGGATTACAACGTATAACTCACCTGCCATTGCTGAAATAAACGGGCAAACCAACATTGTTTTTGCCAACGACACCATGTTGACCTCCTTCAATCCGAAAGGTGAAGAGCTTTGGGCTTTTAGGATGCCACTCAGAAGCCCCACAGCAATGCCGGTTTTTATTGCGCCGAACAAGTTTTTCGTATCATCGGTAAGTGATGTTGGAGGCTTTGTAGTTGAAATAAATAACAACGAAGCAAAGGAAATATCCACCAGCACTACAATGCAAAACAACTGGAGTTCGTCTTGCTATTTCGATGGTTATTTATATGGTTTTTCAAAGGCCAAATTACAATGTGTTTCGGTGGAAACAGGCGAAATGCTTTGGGGAAAGCGAGGGTACGGAAAAGGAAGCCTGATTATAGTTGGCGATAAATTGGTGGTAATGTCCGATCAGGGCAAGGTAATTATTGTAGAAGCCATCCCTGATGCATACAGCGAAATTGCATCTTTCCAAGCCCTTCAGGGGAAATCCTGGACAGCCCCGTCCTACGTCGATGGAAAGCTCTTCGTAAGGAATTTATCAACAATGTCCTGTTTCAAATTATCTAAATAAAATGAGCCATGAAAAAAGTATATGTAATATTTTCGTTTTTGTTTGTATTTGCAGGCTTTAGCTTTGGCCAGACAGCCGATGAAATTATCAATAAACATATTGATGCCCATGGCGGCCTCGAAAACTGGGAGGCCATCCAATCGATAAAAGTCACAGGAAATTTTACCAGCTTTAGCGAAATGCACCCTTTTACAATGATTAAAGCCCGTGGCGGTAAATTTTATTCTGAACATAATTTGGGCAACCAATTTGTAACTGAAGGTTGCGATGGTGAGATATATTGGATTGAAGACCCCTGGTTTGAGCTTGGTGGGCCACATTTATCGAATGAAGCAGAAGCTTGGATAACGGAGCAAAAAGCAGAATTTTGCACTCCTTTTTCTAAGTATAAGCAAAGAGGATTTGAAGTTAGCTATGAAGGCATTGAGCAGGCAGAAGGCAAGGATTGCTACAAATTAATATTAAGCCGTGATGATGGAAAAGAGGAAACCTGGTATCTCGACACTAAAACATATCTGGAGGTAAAATCAGTTTCCCTTTGGGCCGATTTTGGCAGGCTCGTACCTTCCGAAACATTTTATGATGATTTCAGGGAAGTTGGTGGAGTAGTACTTCCCTTTTTTGTCGAGCGTGTGTTTAGCATCCGCGACAGGATAACAGAAATTGAAAACATTGAGTTTAATGTTGAACCTGATCCTGCCATATTTCAATTCCCTTTAAGTGAAGAAATGAAAAAACTTTCTTTTATGGAAGGTAACTGGAGTGTGATTTTTGAAACAATGGGAAGATCGGGTGTGCTGGAAAGAGCTGATTCCACTTCATCCATGATTGAATTGGTGGATGGAATGAACCTTTTGCAGGAAAAAATTTCCTTTGTCAGCTATTTCCCGATTAACAAAATAGCCAACTGGTCTTACAATTCTGAGTTGGAAAACTACGTAATGAATATATTCAACTCATTTTATTCGAGATCAGAAATTTTTACCGGGAATTTTAGTGGCGATACTTTAATCTTTGAAAACAGCCATGTGAAATTCAATGATGAACCCAAAAGCCGTTTGGCAAAATTCAAGATTTTACCGACGGATGAAAGCAATTTCATATTGGAAGTTTTACAATCGAGAAACGAGGGTAAGAGTTGGGCTCCGCAGCAAAGGTTTACTTACAGTAGGATTAAAGATTAAAAATTGAGGTTGAAACCTTCCAGGTGGGGTGTTAAAAATTGATTTTCTGTAAATTGTATCTTTCTGTTTATGTGGCTATTAAGATTTATTGAGAAAAACGCCTTTTCGTTCCGTTTTATCAATTTTGTCAAGGGTTTTTGCAAAGAGATTTCTCCCTCCTTGCCCGCCGCTTCGCTTTGGCAGGCGGGTCGGTCGAAATGACAAAGTTGTAGTTTATTGGTTTGGGGGAAAGGGACAGCGGGCGCAGAGCGCCCGCTGTCCCTTTCCCTACAAGACATTCATGAACTTTGTCATTTCGATGGAGTGCAGTCCCGCACGTGCGGGAAGAAATCTATCTTCATGATAATGATAATCTTATAAAAAGAGAATTAAAGAGAAAAATAGAATAAATGGAACGTAAAAGTAAAATACAGATTTAACACCCCACCTGGAAGGTTTTCCTTTCTTAAAATAAATTTCCAATGAATATCTCGAAAGCTCAACAAAACATATTATCAAAAACCGAAGAGTTTGTAAAGTCCCAATTGGCCGATGCCGAAGGTGGGCACGACTGGTGGCATATTTACCGGGTTTGGAAACTTTCTAAAAAGATTGCTGAAAAGGAAGATGTAAATCTTTTTGTGGTTGAACTGGCGGCTTTACTGCACGACATTGCAGATCCTAAATTTCATGATGGTGACGAAGAAATTGGCCCTCGGTTGGCAAAAGAGTTTTTAGTTGAGCAAGAAGTTGAATCTGCAATCATCGATCATGTGATTGGGGTCATTATAAACATGTCCTTCAAAAACAGTCTGGGAACGGTAAATTTCAGTAGCCCCGAAATGGATGTGGTGCAGGATGCCGACCGCCTGGATGCCATTGGTGCCATCGGCATTGCGCGGGCTTTTAACTTTGGAGGATTTAAAAACCGGACATTGTATGATCCTGAAATCAAGCCGGAACTAAACATGAGCAAGGAAAGATATAAAAAAAGCCTTTCGCCAACCATCAATCATTTTTACGAAAAGCTGCTTTTGCTGAAAGAAAAGATGAATACCTCAACCGGCCGGCAAATGGCAGAAAAGCGGCATGAATTTATGGAAACTTTTCTGGAAGAATTTTACTCCGAATGGGAGGGGGAAGCCTGATTTGAGGATATAAGGAATCCCAGCGACCACAGGTCACCCGTATGGATGGATGTAAGATGTATGATTTTTTATTTGAAAGCGTCTTCTTACATCTTAAATCAAAAATCGTTAATCATCGTTCATCAATTATTTCTTGCCAAAAAAAGCAACAATTTCAGTTTTTAGGCACTATAAACCCTATACACCTTATTTCCCTTTCCCCCAACACCTTTTTCCATTACAAACTGGTCGTTGTTTCCCCTTTGGCATCTTCCATAATGATATCGTATTTATAGCCATATCCAAAATCTTTGTCCAGCACAATCGTGCCTTCAAAACTTGCAATACTTCCCATTTTTACCTGTTCTGTGGTGGTGATGGTCAGGTCGAACTGACCGTCGTGCTCAGTACCATCCTGGATATGGATCCAGTTTTTACCCATGATTTTTTCATTAACTTTTACAACCGTTCCTTTTACTTTTATGGTCTTGTTGTTAAAAGAATCAGGATTTGCAAATAGTTGCGCAAGGCTTACCTCATCATCGGCGTGGGTAATTTCGGCAATAACCCCGTGTTCAGGGGCCTTTTTACCGGCAGGCTGCTGCTGTTGCATCGCCGTATGCTGTTTTGCTTGATTTGGGCTTTCGGTGATCCCCTCCACAAAATACACCATATCAAAGGTCCTGTCCAGTTCCTTGCTTTTAAAATCAATCATTTCAAGGCCTCCGGTGTAATAATAAGTTTCGCCGGGGTTTACATCTTTTCTGGGAATCGCTATCCAGGCTTTCTTGCCATTTTCGTTCATAAACAAATAAGTGTAGGCACTGGTGTGCAAAACTTCCTCAACTATTGCTTTGTGTTCGGCTTTGGCTCCGCTCGACATTGTTGCTGCTGGTTCTTGTTGTTGGTAGGCTTCAGTAGTTGTGTTATTGCAGGCAAGTACAAACATTGCCAGGGTGATAATGAATCCGATGGATTTATAAGAAAAATTCATGGTCTGTTAGTTTGATTTAGTTTTTATTTGGCCGACAAAAGTAGTTATTTAAATATGACAGGGGAATGAATAAAACAATCATTCTTAAAGACACCTTTAACAACTATGGCAAATACATAAAAAAGTGTGGGTTTTATTTTTAACAAAAAAAATTTACTGTATTTTTACTAAAAAATAAAAGCTTTGAAAAAATATCCCGAGAAAAAAATTATTGTTCCAAGGTTTAATGAGGCAAGTGGGTTCTATACAACAAAGAGCAGGTCGAAATTGATGGGCAAGATTAAAAGTAAAAACACTAAGCCGGAAATCAAACTTCGAAAAGCTCTGTGGAACCTGGGATATAGATATCGAAAAAATGTTAATAAATTGCCCGGGTCACCAGACATCGTTTTTTCAAAACACAAGCTTGTTGTTTTTGTCGATGGTGAATTTTGGCATGGATATGATTGGGAAGAAAAGAAAAAGAAGATTAAATCGAACCGTGGGTTTTGGATACCAAAAATTGAAAGAAACATGCAGCGCGACATACAAAATGATAATAAACTTAAGGAAGAAGGATGGGTTGTTTTGCGCTTTTGGGAACATGAAATCAAAAAAAATATAGTCACTTGCGTTGAAACAATTAGTTCATTTATAAATTCACAATCATGAAAACTGCCGTTATACAATTTGCCCCGGTTTTGGGCAACGTCCAAAAGACATTTGAGGACCTTACACCATTACTTGAAGATGCCAAAGATGCAAATTTGATAGTCCTTCCTGAGTTGGCCAATTCTGGTTATAACTTCAGCGGTAGGGGCCACGCCTACAAACTATCAGAGTATCCCCGCAACAGTGAGTTTGTTGATCAGCTCACCAGTTATTGCAGAATAAATAGCAATACCATCGTTACCGGATTTAACGAAAGAAGCAAACATGATATCTTCAATACAGCCTTGATTATTAATAAAAAGGGGATTGTTGGGAAATACAGGAAAATCCATCTTTTTATGAATGAGAAAGATATCTTTTCTCCGGGTGATTTACAGCCTGAATTATTTGAAGTTGATGGCGTAAAAGTTGGAATGCTCATTTGCTTCGATTGGATTTTTCCTGAAATTTGGAGGAAACTGGCATTAATGGGTGCTG
>CAZBDF010000273.1:0-6706 GCA_964490385.1 uncultured Lentimicrobiaceae bacterium
ATTGAGTACAATTGATCCGCGCAGAAACCTTACTGTGCGATTTGTCGTGCACCCTCTGACAGTTGCTTAATCAATCACCAGCTTTTCAATCACTGTTCCTTCGATGGTTTCGATTTGAAGGTAGTAAATTCCTTTTTTGAATGAAGTGGTGTTGATTTGTAGTGATTTGGCATCGGTAGCTTGCTGATAAACAACCTGTCCGATGTTATCGGTAATTAGAATGCTGAACATATTTATCTGAGATTCAACATTTAAAATATCATTAACAGGATTTGGATACACCTTCAAATATGGAAAGTAATTATCATTTTTAATTTTGGTAACGATCAACGAAACAGGATCTGAAAATGATTCACACTCGGTATAAACTGCAGAAACCATAAAAGAGTGATCACCTTCTGGTACATCAAATATTGTAGCCTGGTTTTGCATTAACCCAGATTGGATTAAGTTATCATTTTGGTAAAGGTTGAAATACAAGAATTCGTCGGGATTTTCAAGCATATCCCACGTGAGGAACACTGTATTTGGTCCGGTTTCTTCAGCGGAAAGATCGATGGGTGCCGGAAAGGGGCATTCATCAATTACTGTTAACGAAACAGGTACACTACAGATGTGCATGTTTAAATCGTTCGAGGTAACCTTAATAAGTGCATTGTAGGTGCCGGGTTCAAGTCCGCTTGCATCAACAGTTAAAATCCTCTCATCTAAATCTTCACAATAAACAAACCCCGAACATGTATCAACTGAAAGCCATGTTGCCGGAGGAGGTGTATCGTGAAGTTCGTAAGCAAACATAACACCAGGTTGGAGCAGGCCGCCAATTGAAGTAGTACCCGGTTCAAAAGCATTGTCGATGGCGAATAAACCTCCGGCACTTTCATATGGGAAAGAAAAATCATTCGTTACATTATACATTACACCCGTTGCAGTGCCTTCCGGCAATAAGTATTCGACTATCACACATGAATCCCCTTTTTTATTAGTGTTTTCATACATATAATATAAAAATCCATAGAGGTAATTGTTGCCATTATAATTATCAAAAGCAAGGCTGGCAATATTCTGGCCAATTGGTAGGGTATTCAATAATTCACCAGAACGATTAAACATTATGATTTCGTTAATCCAAATACTGTAAAATACATCTAAATTGTAATCATATGTTATTGCAGATACTTCATATGGTACCGAAATAGTACTAATCAGCATTTGTTTCTCGAAATCCAATTGATATAGGGTATTGCCATATTGACCACAATAAAAATACAAACCATCGTATGCTAATCCGTGATTACAACCGGCCACTCCACAGCTGAATTCTTCTACAAAGGTCCCATCCATTTCGTATTTACAAAATTCATTGTAATTGTAGGTTAAGGTATAAATATATTTACCATCCGTTTCAATTCCTATCTCGCCTACACTCAGATGCAGAGGTGCCTGAAATTGCAGGTCCCATAGGGCATCGATTCCACCGTCTGGTATCGGTAAAGACTTTTTTATTCCAATTTCATTTACTGAATTATCCAAATTAGCCGGATGAGTAGTAATGTTGTTTTTTTCAGTAGCATCACTTGTGATTGTGATATTGTAGTGGAGTGGGCCTTCACCAATATTGATGATCTTTAGGGTGTCTGAATCAGATTGACCTAAACTAAGCGTAAATTCGATATTTGATGGTTCAGAAGCAATAGCAGGCTCACCGATACAATCTACCACTGTGAAGGCAACAGGAATGCTTACTTGCGGATTTGCAGTATCGTTGCTGGTAATAATAAGGTTGGCAAAATAATCCCCCTCTGTCATTCCTGCAGAATTAAAATACAATACTGCTGTATCTTTTTCAAGTGGTGGGACTTCCCCTGAAAATGGAATAACTGACAGCCAGTTTTCCATTTTTACATATCCGGTTTTCCTTAAAAATCCGACTTCAATATCAAAAATAAGGTTTTCATTCCCAAAGTTACTAACTATCAGGTTTTGTGTAGAGTTTAGGTCCGGTTCCAGAGTATCAACAACAATCGGTGGTGCAACATAAATATATGGGCCTTGAATTTGAGGGATGCCAGCCTTGAAATCAGCCAGATTGCCGTATGCATATGTTTCGCAGGAACATGTAACAGGTGCTTGCCAATTGGTCCTGAACCGGAGATAATGCGTTCCAAAAACAACAGAATCGGGAATGTTTACCTGAAAGGTGTAAAAGGTGCCTTCAAATTCACAGTAGCCGTCATCGAATATTGTTTCATCGAATTGAAAGTAATAATCGTCGTTGTAGTCAATCCACACATCAAAATAGGTATCATCATAACCAGCTTGAACTGTTAATTCATAGCTCATACCAGGGATAATCTCATGGACCGAGTCAGTAAAATCATGGTACCAGGTATAGGGTACACCATTACATTGAATAATTGGTATGTTGATATTGGACAAGTCCCAATAAGTCAAGCCGTCACCAAAATTACAGCCACTGGAGTAGAGTCCGTCAATGCACAGGGATGGCTCTAAACATGTTATTGTTTTTGTTTTGCAATCATTATCAGGATTTTCATCTCCAGGCAAATAGGTGCATGCCTCAAAATAATAATCTTTGTATTCAGTCATGTCAACAGTTACGGGCAAGGTAATCTCCACAGTTTCACCCCAGGCTATTGGGCCGGGCAATGTATCGTAATAATAACCATCATCCCAGCTCACATCATAAGGTATATTTGATTGCGTATTATAACCATCATTTTTGATGACAATGCTTATTGGTTCGGTGGAAGTCAGGTTTATTCCTGAAATAGGATTTGTAAACGAAAAAACCAGTACATCATTTTGATTTTCGTTTGTTATGCTGGCTTGCCCGAAAAGGGTAGGGGCAAGCAGGAAAAATACGAGGTAAAAGAGTAGATGTTTCATGGCATGAATTTTTTAACTGTCAGACAGTTACCTGTAATACAAATGAATAGGACAAAGTTTAAACCGAAAGACTTTCTACCAAATTAATGGAAAACTGTCTGACAGTTTTAGCCCAAAGATACAAACTATTTAGATGTATGTCAAAATATTGTGCAGAATTTGTATCAATTGCCTGACTCTGTCAGGATCATAGGCGCGAACGCTGACAGGTCACTTATCCAAGGATCTGTCAGAGTGCAAAGCACCTGACAGCGTCAGTTGAGGAGGAAATCACTTCATTAAAAGAGCTAATTTTAGGTCAGTCTTTATTTTAATTCCCTTAGAAACTTGAATCCGCTTGGTGAGTTGCATTCGTTCAATTTGATAATAGAATTAAATTGTTTGAGTAAACTGTCAGTGTGTTTCTGTTAATCAACTTATGTTAACCATGGTTAATTGCAGGTGTATTTTTAATTAATAAACGGGTAACTGTCTGACAGTTATTCTAAAGATTTTTTTACCAACTCAATCGTCAAATCAATTTCTTCATTTGTAATGATCAGGGGAGGGGCAATCCTGAATGCATTTGGCATAAAAAGGAACTGGTCGCTGACCAAACCATTTTCCAGCAAGGAGTTCATTACTTTTGATGTGGTTTCAAGATTCTCCAATTCAATGGCAATTTGAAGGCCTTTGCGTCTAATGTTTTTGACAATTCTTAAATCTTTGAGAGCTGATTCATACCGTTGTCCTTTTTCCTCAACCTGCCCGATGATTTCTTTGTTGTTGATAAGCGTTTCCAGGTTTGCCAATGCACCGGCAGCACTCACCGGGTGTCCTCCGAAGGTAGTGATGTGGCCAAGGTTGGGATTGTTGGTCAGCGATAGCATGATTTTTTTATCAGCAATAAATGCCCCGATGGGCATCCCACCGCCCATACCTTTGGCCAGGCAGAGAATATCAGGAACAACATTGTAATGCTCAAAACAAAACAGTTTTCCTGTTCGACCAAAGCCTACCTGGATCTCATCAAATATTAGTAATGTTCCCGTTTCATCGCACTTTTTGCGGAGTACTTTCAGAAAATCATTTTCAGGAAGAATCACTCCTGCTTCAGCTTGAATGGGTTCAACCAAAACACAGGCTGTACGTTCAGTAATTTGCTCTAAATCAGCAATAGAGTTGAATTTCAGAAACCTGATATCCGGCAGTAGTGGGCGATAGGCATATTTCATTTCTTCGCTGCCCAACATGCTGAAAGCACCGTGGGTCCCACCGTGGTAGGCATTTTTAAATCCAATCATCTCGGTTTTGCCCGTAAACCTTTTGGCCAACTTCAAGGCTCCATCTATCGCTTCACTGCCCGAATTTACCAGATAAGTAGAATTCAAACTTTTGGGCAGTACCTCTGCAAGTTTTCCGGCAAGTTTTACCTGTGGCGATTGGATGTATTCACCATAAACCATCAGGTGCATATATTTATCCAATTGATCTTTAACAGCATTAACAATGGCCGGGTGGCAATGGCCCAGGTTGCTTACACAAACGCCGGAAACAAGATCGATGTAACGCTTCCCATTGCTTGCATATAAATAAATTCCTTCAGCCTTTTCAATTTCAATGCCGGATGGTGACGAGGAAGGCAGTGCCAGGTGTTGAAAAAATAGTTGCCGGTTTGTGAGCATAGATTTGAGTTTTCCGCAAAGTTAATAAGGAAAATGGAAAGTAAAAAAGTTATGAAAGAATGTGTGACTGCCAGAATTTTAAAATGTGAGAATGCATAAATGTGGCAAGTAATGGAATGCTTGAATGCTAGAATGCTTGAATGCTTGAATGGGTGAATATTTGAATGCTTGAATTTTTAAATCTTTGAATCTTTAAATGCTTAAATGTTAATAGATTCCATCTTATCTTCCCTATGCTTTTTCCACCTCTACTCCTTCAACCTCTCGATATCACGCCGCTGTTTCTTGGTGGGCCGTCCAATTCCCCTGTCACGACGCTCCCAATTAAGTTCGTTGTATTTTTTCAGTTTGTCGTACTCCTCCTGTGAAGTCAAATCTTCGGCGTAATTGTGAACTAGTTTTGCACCAACGCGATTGGATAGAAGCTCGGTAACTTTAACAGTCCTGGTAAAATGGGGGTTAACTCTGATGCTGATGACATCGCCAACATGTGCATCCCTCGAAGGCTTTATTTCCTGGTCATCGATCTTCACCTTGCCAGCCCTGCACGCTGCCGAAGCCATACTTCGGGTTTTGAAAACACGCACAGCCCACAGCCATTTATCTATCCTGATCCCGTCGCCCATTGCAGCTTATTTTTTCCTGAAATAGAGCTGAAGCGGAATACCGGTGAAATCAAAGTGACTTCTCAGTTTATTCTCGACAAACCTTTTGTATGGGTCTTTGAGGTATTGAGGCAGGTTGCAAAAGAAAACGAATGCCGGGAATTTTGTTGGCAATTGCGTAATGTATTTTATGGTAACGGTCTTTCCTTTGTACATGGGTGGGGAGTTACTTTCGATGATTGGGAGCAGGGTTTCATTCAGGACAGATGTGGCAACCTTCCTTTTCCTGTTTTGAAAAGCCCGGTTGGCAGCTTCCAGCGCTTTAAATATTCTTTGCTTATTAATTACCGAAGTAAAAACAATTTCATAATCAGTGAATGGTGCTGTTTTATTGCGGATGATTGCTTCAAATTCCAGGTGGGTATTGGAACTCTTTTCGATAAGGTCCCACTTATTTACGATGATAACTATACTCTTCCTGTTTTTTTCGGCCAGGTGCAAAATATTGAGGTCCTGCGATTCGAAGCCCACTGTAGCATCAACAATTAGCAGGCAAACATCGCTGTGTTCGATGGCGCGGATTGAGCGCATTACAGAATAAAATTCGATATTTTCGGAAACCTTGGTTTTTTTCCGAACACCCGCTGTGTCCACCAATAAAAACTCAAATCCAAAACTGCTATATTTAGTGTCAATCGAATCGCGTGTTGTTCCGGCTACATCGGTCACAATGTTTCGTTCGATGCCCAGCAAGGCGTTGATAAAAGATGATTTACCAACATTTGGCCTTCCAACAACTGCAAACTTAGGCAATTCCGTTTCATCTTCTTCGGGTTGTTTTTCGAAGTAGGAAGTTACTTTATCCAGTAAATCCCCGGTTCCGCTTCCATTTATGGCCGAAATATCGTAGATGTGTCCCAGCCCCATCGCGAAAAATTCGGCGGTATCGTTAAGCTGCTTGTTACTGTCAACCTTGTTGGCTGCAATAACTACCTTCTTTTTAGATTTACGCAGAATTTCAGCAACATCACTATCCATGCCCGAAAGTCCATCTTTTGCATCCACCACAAACATGATTACATCAGCTTCGCTTATGGCCAGTTCAACTTGTTTCCTGATTTCGTCTTCGAAGACATCGTCAGAACCAAGTACATATCCACCGGTATCAATTACTGAAAATTCGATGCCGTTCCAGTCGCTTTTACCATAATGCCGATCGCGGGTCACGCCGCTGGTTTCTTCAACAATGGCTTGACGTTGGCCAAGCAAGCGGTTAAAAAGTGTCGATTTGCCAACATTTGGTCTTCCAACTATTGCTAAAATATTTCCCATGATTTTTTAAATGTCGTGTTAACTTACTTACAACTGCACTAAATTCTTTTTCTAATTAGTGTTCGTCTATAAAGTCCAACTTCTGCGTTGTTGCTCAAAATCCAAATCCTCAAATACATTAGTATTCTGCGGTTTGAATTTTTCACACGCCTTGAATTTGACCTTTATAGAGCAAACACTCGAGTTTATGGACAG
>CAZBDF010000274.1:0-6655 GCA_964490385.1 uncultured Lentimicrobiaceae bacterium
TAACGCAGTATTTGGCGTTTTCTTGCAAAGATAAATTATTGAGACATTGCCATTTTGAGCTGAGAATTGTCCAAAATACTGAGTTCTCAAGCTATACCTTACTCATATCAATATCAAATTTTACCTCTTGCTCCATGGTGCTGCAATGAAGCACGCATTGTTCGCAGATGGAAAGTTCGCCCCTCAGACGTTTCTTTACCATATCGTCAATCCTGATTTTTAAAGGTTCGATTTTAATATGATTGATCACTTCCGCGGCAAAAGCATACATCAAAAGCAAGCGGGCATTCTCGGTGCTGATGCCTCGAGAACGTAGGTAAAACATGGCAGTTTCATCCAATTGGCCAACGGTAGCCCCGTGGCTGCATTTCACATCATCGGCATAAATTTCGAGAAAGGGCTGTGTGTTGACAACGGCTTTATCGGTGAGCAAAATGTTCTTGTTGTTTTGGAATGCGTTGGTTTTTTGCGCATCGCGCCTTACGAGGATATGCCCGTTGAAAACGGCCCGTGCACTATCATCCAGAATTCCTTTGAACAATTCGTTGCTGTAACAGTTAGGATAAGCATGATCGATAAATACCTGATTATCTACATGCTGGGATTTATCCACCAGGTAAACGCCCATTACATTGGCCTCGCAATTCTCGCCATTCAGCTTTACATAATGCTCGTTCCTGATCAATCCGCCATTGAGTGTAATGGCATTGGTAATTAACCGGGCATCTCTTTCGAGATTGAAAAAGACAGAATTGATCAGCGTGGAATTGTTGTTTTTGTTTTGCAGTTTATAATGGTCGAGGGATGAATTGGCCCCAATAAAAACTTCGGTAACAGTATTAACGAGGCTTCGCTGCTGATCAATTGAATCATCGCACTGGACCAATTGCAGTTTGCTGTTTTTGCCCAAGATGATCAGGTTGTGGTTTTGAACAAAAATATTTGTGTCGTGCTTAATGATGTTCACCATTTGTAATGGCATTTCAAGCTCAACATTATCTGGCACCCAAATAAACACACCATCAGTGGCAAAGGCATTGTTTAGCGAAACAAAGCCACTTTTTGTGTCATCAGCATACTTGCCGTAATGCTCGTTCACCAGGTCAGGATATGCATTTCGGGCAGCAGCCAGGCTTCCAACTACAACACCATTATCATCCTTTTTCAAAGCACCATCTTCAGAAACAAACCACCCATTCAATTGGGTTACCATATCGGTATCAAGATGGGGGATATTGCACTGGAATATTTGCTTCAGGTTAATATCATCCTTAAATGTAGGTTCTAAATAGTAATTATAATCTGACTGAAGGGTTTGCTTTAGATCAGTATTCCGCCAGTTTTCAGTTTTGGGATGAGGGAAGCCCTGTGTGCTAAAAGTCTCGATTGCCTTTTTGCGACGAGCTATTACCTCAACGGAGTCATCCTGAAATATCATTGTCTGGTTTTCCTTAAAAAGGTTCACCATTTGCTCTTTCGAAGCAATATTTTCTATTGAAATTCCCATAATGTTTACACCTCTGCTTTTAACCAGTCATAACCTTTAGCTTCGAGTTCGAGTGCCAGTTCCTTGCCGCCTGATTTCACAATCCTGCCATCAAACAGCACGTGTACAAAGTCGGGAACAATATAATCGAGCAAGCGCTGATAGTGTGTGATAACAACGGTAGCATTGTCTTTGGACTTAAGTGCAATTACCCCGTTTGCAACAACTCTGAGGGCATCAATGTCAAGGCCAGAATCGGTCTCATCCAAAATTGCCAATTCAGGTTGCAGCATTGCCATCTGAAAAATTTCATTTTTCTTTTTCTCACCACCCGAAAAACCTTCGTTCACCGAACGGTTTGTCAATTTCGACTGGATGCCGACCAATTTTTTGGCATCGTCCATCTTCTTAAGAAAATTGGCTGCCGAAATTTGTTCAAGGCCTTTATACTGCCTGATTTCATTTACAGCTGTGCGCATAAAGTTGGTGATGCTAACACCGGGAATCTCCACCGGATATTGAAAACCTAAGAAAATCCCTTCGCGGGCACGGTCTTCAACAGGAAGTCCCAAAAGGTCTTTTCCTTTATAGTTGACTTCCCCTTCAGTAACTTCGAATATCTCTTCGCGACCGGCAATAACGCCTGCCAATGTTGATTTTCCGGTACCGTTGGGACCCATAATAGCATGCACTTCCCCGGCATTCACCTCCAAATCAAGTCCTCTGATAATTTCTTTTCCGTGTATCGAAACGTGTAAGTTCTTTATTGATAACATGGTTTTATTTTTTTTCAATTTATTTCCTTTAATGTAGTCTTCAGTTTGCAGTGCCGAAAAACCAGAAATCTATGATTTCATTGTTTCTCGCGCATGTCAATAAGTTAAGCGTTTTATTTCCGATTGATGATTAACGAATGCTGATTTTTGATTTATTGTAATATGATAATCAGGAACATCTTAAATCAAAAATCATTAATCGACAATCATAAATTCATATTTTTATCTTAAGTTATTGGCATTGGTCGACATTTAGCAGTCGGCAGTCTTCAGTGAGCACCCTATTATTTTCAATGTACCCCAAACTGTCAACTCCAAATCCCGAAAAATCACAAATCTATGATTTGTATTATTTTTCGAGGATGCCCGAAGTAGAGCTTCGGCACTCCAAGTACTTTAGCTCACTCCACACTTTAGTTCACTTTAGGCACTTCCCCCTACCCCACACTTCCTTCCAAACTAATCGATAGTAACTTTTGTGCCTCCACGGCAAACTCCATGGGCAATTGTTTCAGCACATCCTTTGCATAACCATTTACGATCAATCCTATGGCGCTCTCTTCGCTGATGCCTCTTTGCTGGCAATAAAACAATTGGTCCTCCGAAATTTTGGATGTGGTTGCCTCATGCTCAACGATGGAGGATTTGTTTTCGTTTTTAATGTAAGGAAAGGTATGGGCCCCGCATTTACTCCCAAGCAGCAATGAATCGCACTGCGAATAGTTACGTGAATTTTCGGCGCGTTTTGTCATCCTCACCAATCCCCGGTAACTATTGTTACTATGTCCTGCCGAAATTCCTTTTGAAATAATTGTACTCTTAGTATTTTTTCCTAGATGGATCATTTTCGAACCTGTATCAGCCTGCTGGTAATTGTTAGTAACAGCTACCGAATAGAATTCACCCACCGAATGATCGCCCATCAAAATACAGCTGGGGTATTTCCATGTAACGGCGGAGCCTGTTTCAACCTGGGTCCACGATATTTTTGAGTTGGCGCCCCGGCATATTCCACGCTTCGTTACAAAGTTGTAAATGCCACCCTCACCTTTTTCGTTACCGGGATACCAGTTTTGGACAGTAGAATATTTCACTTCCGCATCCTTCATGGTAATAATTTCAACGATGGCAGCATGCAATTGGTTCTCGTCGCGTTGCGGAGCAGTACAGCCCTCCATATAACTCACATAGCTACCTTCTTCACCTACAATTAATGTCCGTTCAAACTGGCCGGTATTGGCAGCATTGATCCTGAAATACGTTGAGAGTTCCATCGGGCACCGCACTCCTTTCGGGATGTAGCAAAACGATCCATCGGTAAAAACCGCCGAATTTAGGGCCGCAAAATAGTTGTCAGTGTAAGGAACTACTGAACCCATGTATTGCTTTACAAGTTCCGGGTGATTTTGCACAGCATCACTAAAGGAACAAAAAATTATCCCGTGCTTTGCCAAGGTATCGGTAAACGTAGTTTTCACCGAAACACTATCGATAACCGCATCAACGGCAACGCCTGATAAACGTTTTTGTTCTTCCAGGGAAATCCCAAGTTTTTTAAAGGTATCAAGCAACTCCGGGTCAACCTCATCAAGGCTTTCGAGTTCCTTTTTCTTTTTTGGGGCAGCGTAGAAAATAATTTCGTTGTAGTCGATGGGTGCATGTTCAAGGTGTGCCCAGGTAGGCTCCTCCAATGTGAGCCAGTAACGGTAAGCCTTCAATCTGAATTCCAGCAACCACTCCGGTTCATTTTTCTTTGCCGAAATAAACCTAACAATATCTTCGCTTAGCCCTTTTGGGGCAGTATCCATTTCAATGTCGGTGTAAAAACCGTATTTATATTCGCTGGACGTTACCTCGTCAAGTATTTTATTTTCGTCTTTTTCCATGTTTCACTGCACTATTTATTAGTCTCTTTAGTCAACTCTATACTTCTCTGCACTAAGCTAGACGAGCCCCGCCTGCCAAAGTAGTACGGCGGGCAGGCCAGGACCAAAGAGAAGTTAAGTAATCTCTGTCCATCAAATCACTTTTTTTGATTTCAGATTGACGATTAACGAATGATGATTTTTGATTTGAGTGGCATCATCTACATCCTAAATCAAAAATCGTTAATCATCAACCATCAATATTTTCTTGCCCATCGGCCGCCAAAGGCTTGCCGACGGCAGGGCAAAAAAAGTTATAATTTTATTGATAAGACACAATATTTCTTATTTCCCCTATGCCCCTGCTTCCACTAAAACATCCCGGGTGATATCAGAACCAATGTTTCAACCACCTGAAATACCTTCCTTCAAAACGGGGCGCAAAGGTACATATTTTAAAAGCATAAATACAATAATTAAACATTCAGGTACTTGAATAGTTCAGTTGAATAGAAATAAAAGTGCAAATACTAAAAAGTGGGTGTATTTGCGGGACTGCCGAATACAAATATGATGAAAACTATTTTTGGGCCAGGCTCTCGATCAGGTTTTTACATCCACCTTTTTCAAGCGTTCAATATCTTCTTCAATTTCTTTTAGGCTCTGTTCTTTTTGTAACTGTTTTTGTTCCTTCTTAAACTTTTCATATTCATCAGCAGATTTATCCATGGCCTTTTGATGGCTGATTTTGCCTGCATGGTTTAACAATTCCCTTTTGTTTAATTGAAGGATGGAGTCCAAACGTTCTACCCAATCCTTCATGTACATTGGTGTTTGCTGCTGAGCCATGGTTTCGGCAAAGGCCAGGTATTGCTCAACCAATAAACCCAGGAGTTTTATTTCATTTTCATTCAGGTAATTCTTGGCAATACTGATGTCTGCTTTCTTAATGGATTGATTGCTTTTTTTGTCGTACGACTGCATGCCTAAAAGTGGCACGGAGGCGTCAACTCTTCGATAGACCAATTCGGCAGCTGTTTGTTGGCTGATTGCCCACAACAATTTATTTTGTATTATTTTGAAAAAGAGAATTGTTCCCTCGGATTTTGGATTGTAGTCTATACTTGTGGTGTAGATGTCTTTAATTTTTTGATAGAAGAACCGCTCGGAAATCCGTATCTCACGAATGCGTTCTTGTAGTTCGGTAAAGTAGTTCATTGAGCTGCCCGACTTAAACCGCTCATCGTTTAGTGCAAATCCTTTAATGATGTATTCCTTAAGCCGTTGTGTTGCCCATATCCTAAACTGGGTACCTTGCTGCGATTTTACACGGTAACCCACCGAAATAATCACATCGAGATTGTAAAAACTGGTATTGTAGTTTTTTCCATCTGAAGCAGTTGTCCGGAATTTCCGGACAACTGAATCTTCATTTAGTTCACCTTCATTAAAAATATTCCCGATGTGCTCTGAAATCGTCCTTTTGTTTTTATTGAAAAGCTCACCCATATGAGCCTGTGTCAACCACACAGTTTCCTCTTCCAGGCGAACATCTATTTTGATATTTCCTTCAGGGTTTTGGTAAATTAAAATTTGACCTTTGTTCATGGTTTATTCGGGTTTTACATCAAAGATAGTGCATCCATTTGTTTTTAAAGTACTACCACGAATTTAATGTATGAATTTGAATTGAAAGAAAAAAAACCATCAAAATAGGCAAGAAAATGATGGGGTTTTGGAGTGCTGGACTCACTCCACTACTCCACTACTCCACCACTCAACACAAAAAATAAATCCACCCCTGTCCATCCAATCTGATGTATTAATCCTAACCAGGCAGGAACTCCTTTGCCAAAATGAAAAACCATAACGAGTAAAATCGCAATGGCCCTCAGATGGTCTAATCCATGAAGCCTGTTTGTGTTGTGGCTAAATAACTTTATCATTCAGGTTATTACTATTTATAACAATGCTGCCGGTTCACGCCCCCAATAAAGGCAAATGCTTGATTTTGTGGTAAGTCAATGCCATCGAAATACAATGCTTTAGTTCAGCTTCAGGTATTTCATCGTTTAGTTTAAAAACAATTGCCCGGTTGCCCTCAAAATTGAATTTATCTTTATAAATTATTTTAAACGTGGGAACTAAACTGGAGGTGCACTTAAAGTAGATTGCATATTGGTCGGGGTTTTTTACTTTCCAATCAATCCTTACCGTACTTCCATATTTTGTCAGGTAGCTGGGTTCTCCCCATTTTAGGGTTTCTTCCAATTTTTCAAGACCTTCGATTTCGGAGGCTGCTGCTAATACCAGTTCCCTGAGATGAAACATTTGGGGCTTAACCGACCCGGGATAGTTGTCGAACACCTCCTTGACTTTTGGGTTACTGGTTAAATCCATGCTGATCAATTATTATGATAAATATTTGGTAATTATTTAGCTGCTTACTTTCAAATCCGATCATGTGGCTTATATCATAGACCCCCTCTAACTCCCCCTTGAGGGGGAGAATGCCACCGCACTGGCTA
>CAZBDF010000275.1:0-6606 GCA_964490385.1 uncultured Lentimicrobiaceae bacterium
CCCGGATAAGGAGGGTGCCAGGTTAGAAGGTAGCAAGGATTTTGCAAAAACATTTATGCAAAAATATGACATTCCTACGGCAGCTTACCAAACATTCAGTACCGGTGAAACCAAAGATGGTTTTGCATTTTTGGAATCAATGAAACCTCCTTACGTGCTTAAAGCTGACGGCTTGGCAGCAGGAAAAGGTGTGATAATTTCGGATGATATTGATGAAGCCCGGAACACGCTGGCAGATATGATCGACAAAAAGAAATTTGGCAAGGCCAGCGCCAGGGTGGTGATTGAAGCGTTTTTAAGTGGTATCGAAGTTTCCGTCTTCGTTCTTAGCGACGGAAAAAACTATGTAATCCTGCCCGAAGCCAAAGATTACAAAAGAATTGGTGAAGGCGACACCGGCCTCAATACCGGCGGAATGGGTTCGATATCACCGGTTCCTTTTGCTTATAAGGAATTTATGGAAAAGGTTGAAAAACGGATCATCAAACCTACCATCGATGGCTTGATCAAAGAAAATATCCATTACCAGGGTTTCATCTTTTTCGGGCTGATTAATGTTGATGGAAATCCAATGGTAATTGAATACAATTGCCGCATGGGCGATCCTGAATCGGAAGCTGTTATTCCACGCATCAAATCTGATCTTGTCCCACTTTTCGCTGCACTGAAAGATCAGTCCCTGGATCAGCATACACTTGAATTTTTACCTGATGCAGCGGCCTCAGTATTTCTTGTTTCGGGTGGCTACCCCGAAGCTTATGAAAAGGGCGCAGTGATGACCGGGCTGGAAAAAGTAAGCGATAGCATTCTTTTCCATGCAGGAACTAAAATGCAGGATAGAAACATTGTTACCAGCGGCGGACGGGTGATTGCTGTGACTTCTTTTGGAAAAACAATATCCGAAGCTTTGGCAGTTTCCTATAAAAACGTAAATAATATTCACTTCGATAAAATGAATTATCGCACGGATTTGGGGAAGGATTTGATGCCTGAATAATTCATGAAAAATGACAATAACAATATCAATAGCCCCGTCCTCAGATAAAGCCATATGGCTATGCAAGTATTTTAACATTTTTTTAATATTTTAATTAAAAGCAAATTAAACAGTTGATTCACGTTCTTTGACATATTGATTAATAATGTTAAGATATTGTGCTATTACATTCAATGAAAGCTTGGTAACAAGATGAATATAATCAGGTGTTTTGTCATCGAAGTACAAAGTTTTGACCCGGTTAAAATCTTTCAAGTAGTGGTCAACCGCCTTGATGGTATGGTTTGTTTCAGCTGCCGCGATGGTAGGGTCTTTTTTCTCTACAACACATTTATAGATAATTTGATACTTGTGTGTAAGGCAAGACCCCATGTCATGTAAATTTCCTGTATGGGGCAAGGTTTCGTTGTGCCGTTGTTCATACATTTTTCTGCATTTTGACACGCAAGTACCCGCGCTGGCTATCAGTAGCCCAATATCTCTCATAGAGAGCAAGGCATTTTGTTCATAGGCTTCTTTGGTCAACCTTGCAATTACATTTTGTTTGTGTTCTGAAACGTTTAGCCCATTTTCAAGTTTCGAGATATCTTCGTCATTGATTATTGTAAGTACAACAGAGACAAGTTTCATATTATAGGAATCGGCCCTGGTGTCTTTATGTACAGCGTTCCAGAGTATTTGCCCTGGGTTCAAGGTTGTTGTTTGTCTAAAGTTATCGTGAAAGATTTCAATTAATTTATCTGCAATAACACTGCGAATGCTCGGGCCAAATGTATTTGGGAACTCTTGCTTGAAGAAGTGTTCGATGGCAGGTTTTGCAAACCTTTTATGGGCAGATTTATATTGATGTGATGCGCTGGATCGAAGTAGCATATTATGTTTTTCTATTGGTTTGACATTCTTTTTTTTAGCAAATTATCAAGTTCTTCTTTGCGGCTGGGGACTATTTTAGCATGGGCATATATGTCTATGTATTCTTCTGCAAGGCGTTTTGAAACCTTGACAAGGAAAGCAATAGTGTGCACATCATACCCATCCTTCATTAGTGCCACGGCTTGTTTAAACTTTTGAACATAGTTACTTACTGCAGAAACACTATGATTTGTTTCACGGGCAATCTCAGAGTATTCATGTCCTTGGACCCATTTGCCAACAATCAAAGAGCGGTGCGACAAAGTGCGCCCCATGTCTTTTATGGTAGAACGAAGCGGTACAAACACATCTTGTTTTCTTAATTCTAGTAAATCACGGACAACAGTACGTTCGCCACAACAAAAAATGCGGTTGGCAATATCTTCTACCGTTAACAAACCTCCTTGCATGAAAGCTTCATTGCAAATGCGCTGGAGGCGGTGCTGTCGCAAGCGGGCACATCCGCCCTCTTGTTTTATGCCAAGGTCTTCACCATCATCATTTATGGTCAGCACAACACTTACTTTTTTTGCTTCTTTCAAACTCTTAGCTGGTGAATCTTCTGCTGAGATAACAATAAATTTTGCTTTGCCGGGAGCAAGTGCATCAGCGGTTTCAAAAAAATCGCCATAGACTTTGTGGACAGTGTCTAATACAGCTTTCGCCTCAAATGGGGAACTGTTCATCCCAGAGATGATATCGTTCATAAACTGACTGTCTAAGCTCTTCTTTTCAAGACGGGCCCATTTTTGAAGTGATGAATTATTGAGCATAACAAAAATGATTAAATGAATAAAAAACAATATTATGCCCTCTCGCCGGGGCTTTCGATGGCATTGCCTTCCAGTCGGGCTACGCCCTCCTTCCAGGCAATGCCATCGAAACAGAGCCTCTAACATTATTGAACAATACGTCAAAGAACAAATATAGATACAATATTTCTTATGGCCATATGGCACAAAGGTAGGGCGGGGTCTATGATTGGCGCCATATACCCCCCTGAAAATTTGAAAAAGTTTTCAAATTGTAAAATAAACTTTTTCAAATTTTCAGGGGGCATCAGATCGTATTATTCAACCCCCGCCTTAAAAGACGGGGCTATTGATCCGATAACACTATTTTATTCATGAATTAATCAGGCTAGGGAGAAGGTATTGGGTATAAGGTTAAAAAAAAAGGGTTTATAGGGGTAATAGGGTTTATAGGGGGAATAGGGTATCAGGATGATTGGATTTGGTAATCACAACCCAAAATCATGACAACCCGCAACTCGGAACACGAAACGCATAACACTGAACGCATAAAATTATGTTCATCAAATTTTTTAAATCAAGTTATTTTGTTCAATTTGCTGCATTGGTGTTGCTAACAGGAGTGTTATGGATTGATGTGATTTTTGACCCATCAACAATCGTGGTTAATGGAAGCTGCGACAGCTTTTTTGGTCTTACAGGTTTTTTGCAACATTATCCTGTTATTGTACTGGTTGTTTCAATCCTGCTCCTACTTTTTCAGGCTATTTTGCTCAACCAGATTTTAGAGAACCAGCGTCTGATGGAACGAAACCAGCTGCTAACTGCGGCTGTTTACATTCTTATCGTGAGCAGCAGTCCTGTTATATTCAATCCACTGAGCTGGCTTTTCGTTAATCTCATCCTTATCATGCTGTTAAATATTACACTCAAAATTTACGGCAAAAAAGAACCTTACCGCCAAGTATTTGATGCCACGTTTCTGATTGGGATCGTTTCACTTATCTACTTTCCTGCAGTCATTTTTATATTTTTCCTTTGGGCATGTTTGGTGCTTTATCAAATTTTTACCTGGCGTGAATGGTTGATTTCTTTGATAGGCCTGACAGTGCCATATTTTATTGCCGGTAGTTATTTTTACATGACCGGACAATTGGAAACAGAATTCAATCTTCTGTTAAACTATTTCACACAAACACAAATGCCGGTATTTACCCAGAGCTATTATCTCTACTTTGTATGGGGATTTCTGGCAATGCTTTTAATTATTTCTTTGGGACAATTCTCGAGAGGCTTAACCGAAAATACAATTCCAATACGAAAGAAATTCAGAGCGGTTTTGATTTTTTTCATTGTCAGTTTGGGATCGGCAATGTTTGCAGGCCGATCACTGATGTCACACCTGGTAATTGCCGCCATACCAGCATCGGTGTTTATTGCCTTTTACCTTTCGAAAACCAAAAAGCACTTTGCCCCGGAAATTATTATCCTTTTGCTATTCATCACTATCCTTTTAGGAAAGTACTTCAACCTGGGCTGACATGCTGGCGAAATCATTCACCAAAACTAAAATTGAAGCCGGTTGCGATGAAGCCGGCAGGGGATGCCTGGCCGGGCCGGTATTTGCAGGGGCAGTAATTCTTCCCAAAGGTTTTACAAACGATTTGCTGAACGATTCAAAAAAGCTAAAAGAAAAGGATCGTGATGCTTTGCGGCTGATCATTGAAAAGGAAGCCCTGGCCTGGGCAGTGGGAATTGTCGATCACATAAAAATTGATGAAATTAATATCCTCAATGCTTCCTTCCTTGCGATGCACCGGGCTGTTGATCAGCTATCAATAAGCCCCGAACTTTTATTGATTGACGGAAACCGGTTTAAAGCCTACAAATCTATTCCACACGAATGTATTATCAAAGGCGACGGGAAATTTATGTCTATCGCCGCGGCCTCCATCCTTGCAAAAACCCACCGCGATGAATTTATGAAATCCATCCACGAACAGTACCCCGAATATATGTGGAAACAAAACAAAGGTTATCCAACGCTTGCCCACCGAAGCGCCATTTCACTTCATGGGGTAACACCACACCACAGATTAAGTTTTAATTTGAATGAGCAAACGAAGATGAAGTTTTGAATTTCGGGTTGCCGCATATTCACTGACAGTCTGATTACTGTTTACCGATTACCTACTACTGATCACTGATCACTGTTCACATTTCACCACTCACTATTAAGATCAATTCCAAATTTTTCATATTTGGCTAAGAACCATACAATATTCTCTACATTTACAAATCCTAAAAATTTGACATGGCACAAACCTTTTCCATATTGCTTCCGCGAAGAAATCTGAATTATCGAAACATCAACGGATTCCATTTTCCCAGTCTTTTCTTTAAGCGTATTATTAATCGGTTTGATGAGATGTTCAGCAAAAAGGGTGATGGTTGATTATATTTTACCAGATTGGGGGGGGGGGGCAAAGTGAAAGTGATAGAGAAAAAATAAAGTGAATACGTTATAATAACAAGGCACCAACAAGTTAAAAATCGCAAAAATGAAAGTTAATCTTGAACAAGACTATAAAGAAAAAATAGTCAATTTGTGGGCAAAGTATAATCAAATTGAAATACTAAACGAGCCTGGATTTGAATATCGAAAATCTCCAATACTGCCACAGTATATTTTGAAAAATGCATTACTTTTCATAGGGATAAATCCTTCATTTACGGAAAAGGCTAAAATACATCCTGATAATGAAAAAATAGAATTTTATCCAATCATTGAAAAAAGCATAAAGGATATACCCTATTTTGAAAAATTTAATAATATATCAGACTACTGTGATAATGCAGAATGGTCCCATTTAGATTTGTTTTTTCTTCGAGAAACAAACCAAAAAGTGATTGAAAAACTGAGTTATGATAATGTTGATTTTTTACAAGAGCAATTAGACATTACATTTGAAATAATTAACAGAGCCTCACCTCGACTTATAATTGTTTCAAATTCCTTGGCATCAGAATTTTTCGGAAAATTAAAACAAAAACATCTATCACATTTTGATAAAATATGGATGGGCAATAGGCTTGATTTTAATAAAGATTTTGACACTAAATTTGGAACATACAAAATTAATATTGGAGGAAAAATTACACCAATACTATTTTCAGGAATGCTTTCTGGACAAAGAGCATTGGACATAGGTTCATTTGAAAGATTAAAGTGGCAAATAAAAAGAATTCTAGATTTTGAAAAATAAAAACTTGTTGGTGCCAGCAAATCATGGCTCACAGCCGGTTAGCGGTCATCTGGAAAAGTAAATAGAAAAAGAAACATGCGAAACACTAAAAACCTTTCTGCAAGTAAACGGCTGCGGGCCATATTTGCGGAACGTGTACGCCAAGAGAAGAGGAGCTTTTGTATGCCAACCTCTTTGTAAGCCAAGAGTCAAGGGATTTGGCAACAATGAAATTGATTTTAGATTATCAGTGGGTGCAATTCCCACTCATCCAACGCCCACCAGCAGGATGATAGACGACCCAATGGGTTATTCCGTAAGGATAGCAGGAAAGTATTGGTAAGTCGAGTGGGCAGGCCGTGTTATTGAGCCTCGAAATGCATATTAAGTGAAGGTTAAGCCGACGGGCTACGTTTATTCGGAAGGCAGCAATGATTGAGACACAAGGTGGTTATCTCAATCGAACCTTCGGGGTCATAGGGCAGGGCATGTCTATACAGGGTAATCCTGGGAACTTGGGAGATCCGTATTGCTCCTACAAACTAATGTAGATATGAGGTATGACATTGCGAGATAGCTAAACGGCACCTGACAAATTGAATTTACAGGACCCATTCAATTTGTGTTAAGAATAGGGAACTGTGTTAAAGGTATCATTGGCAAGGGAAAACCAGAGCCAATGAGACGGCGTACGGAAGAC
>CAZBDF010000276.1:0-4602 GCA_964490385.1 uncultured Lentimicrobiaceae bacterium
TAATAAAAATATCAGAGCCTCCCCTCCTTTTCGCTATCAATGCCTTCGGCATTGATAGCGAAAAGGAGGGGCTTTTTTATCCTTCCAATTCAATCCCCGGCATAAATGCCGGGGCAAGTCAAAATTTGTTTTTTCACACAGTACGCCAGCTACTTTATAGACGCACTCTAATTAGCCCCTATGATACGATCTAATCATTAGTAAGTATTTTACAAAAATCACGTTTGCAGAACAAATTATAAATTAATTTTGGCTTCGCATGAGAAGTTTGATACAATTCATCATCTGTCGGGTTAAGGTTCAGGGAATACTGTTTATTTCCGCCATTTTTCTGATTCCGATTTTCACATTCGCTCAATCAAACAACCACTGGACCCGCAGTTTCAACGAGGAATCCTCCCTGCTTTCTGGCGCAGTTGTGGGTGGAGGAGCAGGCCCTTCTGCCATTTATTATAATCCTTCCACCATATCTGAGATCAGTGAATCAAAGTTTTCGTTGCATGCAAGTTTGTTTTCACTTAATTCTTATAAAGTCAAAAATGCCTTGGGCGATGGGGCAGATTTGAAATACCTGCGGGGAGTTATTGAACCGCGGTTTCTGTCGTATATGATTAAACCTAAAAAACATCCAAACTGGAGACTTGAAGTAGCTTTTTTAAATAATGAATCATACAGAATTGAAATGACCAGTTCCATCGATCAAACCCTCGATATACTTACAAATGTCCCCGGCGAGGAACGGTATTATTCTTATTTCCAATACCGAAATATTTACCGGGATGATTGGGTTGGTTTTGGCGGTTCTTTAAAATTGAGCCCGAAATTTTTTGTAGGGGCCAGCATGTTTGTTTCCATTAAAACCATGGAATATACTTACACCCTGGATTTGGAGGCATTCCCTCTGGATTCTGTTTTCGTTGATGGCCAGTACCTGCCCTTTTATTCGGCCAGTTACATGAATATGGAATATGTGAAATTCAATGATTACAGGTTGCTTTGGAAATTTGGAGCACTTTACAAAACAGATCGCTTTAGTGTTGGCATAAATATTACCACACCATCTTTAGGGGGAATTTACTCTGATGGAAAGATCGCAATGCGAAAGCAGGAACAAAGCAATATTACTGTGCCTGAAACCGGGGAACCTTTACCAAATTATATTATTGCGGATTATAAAGAGAAAAAAGATGTTACGGTTAATTCAATAAGTCCGTATTCGATTGCAGCCGGGCTCACTTATTATTTTCCTGGAGGGACCCAGGTGCTTTATACAACTGTAGAATATTTTGGTGGTATCGATGCTTTTAGTATTGTATCGGCAAATGAAAGCCCAAACATCGGCCCGTCTTATTTGTCAGCAGAAATTGATTTTAACGAGTGGTTAACATTTATTAGCGGGGTAAAACCGGTTTTCAACGCTGCCATTGGCTATAGCTGGCAATTAAAAAAAGACTTGTTAATTATGGCCGGGTTCCGGACTGATTTCAATTATCGCGAAGACTTCGAGGATAATCCCAGAGCAATGAGTAAGACTATGCTTGGCCCAAGCTTAGATGTTCACCATTTCACTACCGGATTGTCATGGAATATACGAGGCCAGGATTTAATTACCGGGCTACAATACACCATTGGACGCAAAAGAAATCAGCAGCAATACCTGAACTTAACGGACCCCGTGGAGTATAATTTTGAAGAAACGGCTCCACTGCAAGGAACCAAGCAAAACACGATGAATACCCTGTTAAACTCCCTAAGCCTGTATTTTGGGGCAACGTTTAACTTTGGAGGAGGAGGCGATAAATAGTGAAAAAACTAGCAAATAGGATTGTTTTTCTACGGGCCTCCTTCTTAGGGATTTTGATCCTATTTATACAACTCCAAGCCTTCGCCCAGCATCAAATTCCCGGAAACGACTCTTTGGTTATTGAGCAGGATATTTTTGATAAAGAAGACCCCCTTATTTGTACCCTTACCTTTGATGTTCGTGAATTTACAAAAACAAAATCTGAAGATAAAAAGATTCCGGCATTATTAAGCTACCACAAGAACGACAGTATTGCCGTTACCCAAGATATTCATATTGAAGCCAGGGGGCAGTCGCGAAAGGAGCTTTGTTACTTTCCTCCTATCAAACTTAAATTAAAAGGAAGTTCATTTGACGACCCATACCTCGACCAGGTTTCAAATCAAAAATTGGTAACGCACTGCAATAGCTCGAAAAACTTTGAACAGTATTTGCTTAAAGAATATCTTAGTTACAAGTTGTTCGGTATTTTAACTGATAAAAGTTTCAAGGTGCAGCTTATGGAAATCAATTATGTCGATTCCAAAGATAAGGTCAAACCGGTAACCCGCTACGCATTTCTAATTGAACACACCAAAATTATGTGTGAGCAAAACAATTGCTTACAGCTTAAAATTGACAAATTAGGCATGAAACACATCGAAAAATCTTCGATGATACAATTCTCACTGTTTCAATTTATGATAGGAAATGTAGATTGGTCTATCGCCGGATTACACAATGTAAAAATAATCAAGAGCAAGGACTTTACCCAAGAATTACCTTTTGTAGTTCCTTACGATTTCGACCACTGTGGTTTGGTAAATGCCAGCTACGCAGTTAATGTCCGTGATGCCGAAATAGCTTCGGTAAGGGTTCGGGTGTTCGATGGGATGTGTTATCCTGAGCAAGATTATGAAAAGGAAATACAACGGTTTATCCAACTCAAAGATGAGTTTTATGCTGAGATAAAAAACTTTGAACTACTAAAGCCAGGCACCAAAAAAGATGTGATTTCTTATCTCGATAAATTTTATAAAATGATTGAACAACCCGGGTTTTATAAAAAATATATCCTGCCAAATTGCAACACTTTTTGATAAACCTGCTCTAAATTACAAGATTATCAAGTTATCAAGAGTGGTAATACTTATTTAGTATTATTTTTGGCGTTTGAATTTTCAATAAGATACCAATCCTTTCATGAAAAATAACTTACACCTTGGCTTTGATATAGGGTCCATTTCTATCAATACGGTATTAATGGACGACCAAAGAAATATTATCGAAAACCGCTACGATTTCTGTCATGGCAAACCTTTCGAACTCCTTAAGGATTTACTTTCCGACATTATATCCAAATATCCTGAAAATTCTATCCGGGACATCGCGTTTACCGGAACAGGAGGAAAATTGGCGCAGGAATTAATCGGTGGTCACTTTGTGAATGAAATAATTGCCCAATCAGCATCGGTTGCAAAGTTGTACCCTGAAGCAAAAACTGTGATAGAAATGGGCGGTGAAGATTCCAAACTCATTTTTATGCACGAAGATAAAGATGAAAAAATAAGCCGACTTTCCGATTTTACCCTCAATAACATTTGTGCTGCAGGAACCGGTTCCTTTCTTGATCAACAGGCCAAACGCATCGGGATTTCCATCGAAAATGAATTTGGTGAATTAGCGCTGAAATCGGAAAACCCTCCGCGGATTGCGGGGCGTTGCAGTGTGTTTGCCAAAAGCGATATGATCCACCTGCAACAAATAGCAACTCCTGTTCATGATATTGTTGCCGGCTTGTGTTTTGCTGTGGCCCGAAATTTTATCAGCAGCATGGGCAAGGGCAAGAAATTCGAATTCCCTATTTTATTTCAGGGTGGAGTTGCGGCAAATATAGGAGTAGTCAGGGCTTTTCGCGAGCTTTTAAATACCAAGGAAGGGGAACTGATCATACCCGAATACCATGCCTCAATGGGAGCAATAGGTGCGCTCTACTATGTGCTTGATCAAGAAGACTTAAATGCCCCTTTTCAGGGAATTGATAAACTCAAGGACTATCTTTCAGGGGATCATGCCAAAAGCAATTTTAATGAAGCCCTTACAAAATCAGCTGCTAAATACAATAAGGATGTCTATCCGATACCTGATAATGTTGACAAATTAGATGTTTACCTTGGTCTTGATATTGGTTCCCTCAGCACCAATGTAGTTCTTATCGATAAAGACAACCATGTAATTGCAAGGAGGTATCTGCCAACGGCAAGTAAGCCCCTTGAAGCTATTCGGCGTGGCATGTCCGAAATCCACGAAGAAGTGGGAGACCGTGTAAATGTTGTTGGTGCAGGCACCACTGGTTCGGGACGTTACTTAACGGGCGATTTTATTGGCGCAGATATTATCAGAAACGAGATTACTGCCCAGGCAACTGCTGCCATTGCCCATGATTCGACGGTGGATACGATTTTTGAAATTGGGGGACAAGATTCAAAGTATATCAGCATTGCCAATGGGGTAATTGTGGATTTTGAGATGAATAAGGTTTGTGCTGCCGGCACAGGATCCTTTCTGGAAGAGCAAGCCGAAAAACTTGACATCAACATTATTGAAGAGTTTGGGAAGCTGGCACTTGAAGCCGAGAGGCCTGCCAAGTTTGGAAACCGTTGCACGGTATTTATGGAATCGGACCTGAACGCGCAACAGCAAAAGGGTGTGAAAAAAGATAACCTGCTCGGTGGCCTGGCCTATTCGATCGTTGAGAATTATATCCAGAAGGTCGTCCGCAAGAAAAAAATCGGGGACAATATTTTCTTCCAGGGAGG
>CAZBDF010000276.1:4702-6591 GCA_964490385.1 uncultured Lentimicrobiaceae bacterium
AAATCAGAGGATGCTAAATCGTCGAACAACACCAATTGCCCCTGGGTACAGACCTTCCCATTTATGGTGAAAGCCGCTATAAATGATGATTCACTGGTCGATCGCATGCTTATCCCAACTTTGAATTTCAAATACTTTGGTAAAGTTCTGAACAAAGAGCTTTCCGATTTTATGTTTGACAAATTTGGCATCTCCAAACGGAAAGTTGTTGACGCTATCAAAAAAGCGGATAAAGCACAGATCGCATTTGAAAATAAAATTGTTTTACGTGGACAGGAGGTAATGAACAACCTACCCGAAGACAAGGAAGTATTGGTGATTATAGGCCGTGTTTACAATACTGGTGATCCGGCTCTGAACCTGAGCATGGTAGAGAAATTGATAAACCAGGATGTAATGCCCATCCCGCTTGATTACCTGCCCCTGGGAAGCGAGCATATACTGATTGATTACCCACAAATGTATTGGCCCAACGGACAAAAGATTTTGGCCGGAGCCAGGATAGTAGCCCAGGATCCAAGACTTCATGCCGTTTATATGGGGAATTTCAGGTGTGGCCCCGATTCATTTCTTGCCCATTTTGTGCACGAAGAAATGGCCGGCAAGCCTTATCTTGAATTAGAGATTGACGAGCATAGCGCCGATGCAGGAATGGTAACCCGGTATGAAGCATTTTTAGACAGTCTTAAAGGCTCAAAATTAGTTAAGAAAAAGAAGCAAAAGAAATATACCCCAGGAGTTATGAGGTCAGATCCCATGAAGGACCGCACCTTGTATTTTCCCTATATGAGTGACAGTGCACATGCCATTGCCGCTGCTAGCCGCAGTTGTGGAATGAAAGCTGAAGTGCTTCCGATGCAGGATAAGGTTGACCTGGAACTTGGCCGAAAGAATACTTCTGCACGGGAGTGTTTCCCTATGGTTTGTACAACTGGAAATTTCTTGAAGAAACTCTACAATCCCGAAACTGACCCTAAAAAAGTCAGCTTCTTCATGCCCGACCATAACGGGCCATGCCGCTTTGGCCAATACAATAAGCTTCAACGTGTTATTTTCGACAAACTTGGTTTCGGAGATGCTGAAATCATTTCACCAAGCAACGATACAGCTTATGCAGATATCTCCGGTGGGCAGGGGACAAAATTCAGGTTTACAGCCTGGAAAGGATTTGTTGCTGTGGATTTGCTCCGTAAAATGAAGCAGGAAAGAAAACCCTATGAACTGGTTCCCGGGGCAACAGAAAAAGTTTACAAAGAAGCACTGAACAATGTGATAATTTCGTTGGAAAACGGGGCCAAAACCCTTGAAAGTGTTTTGCATCAGGCAGCCCTAAGCTTTGATAGTATAGCCATCTCCAATGGTGAAAGAAAACCGGTAATTGTGGTGGTAGGAGAAATATTCATGCGCGATAACCCATTCTGTAGTGGCTTTTTAGTTGACCGGCTTGAAAAGTTTGGTGCTGAAACTTTCATGGCCCCTTTCTCGGAATGGATCAGTTATTCGACCTATCGTTACACCCGCGACAGTTTGTGGAAAGGTGATTATAAAGGTGTTGTAAAATCTAAGATCCAGGAATTCTCACAGAATGTTTCTGCAAGCAAACTCCATAAAGCTGTTAAAGGACATTTCGATGCAGATAAGGATTTGAACATAAAAGAGATGTTGAACAATTGCGGTGACTACATCCACAAACACTACGACGGCGATCCGGCCTTAAACCTGGGAAGTTCGGTACAACTGGCTCAAAAACACATTTCAGGGATTGTAAACATTCTACCTTTTACCTGCATGCCCGGAACTGTTGTAGCTTCAGTTTCTCATAAATTCAAAAAAGACAATAATGAATTACCTTATGTGAGTATTGCTTATGACGGACAAGAAGATGCCTC
>CAZBDF010000277.1:0-6590 GCA_964490385.1 uncultured Lentimicrobiaceae bacterium
CAACAGCTTTCCTGGGCTATGGAATTCCTGATTACCTGAAGGCTGACTCCATCCTGTCATCTCCGGTTAACAAGGAAATAGTTTTGGATGTAAAACTATTTCTTGAAGGCCCGTATGGTGGAACGGAGATGACCACTTACTTGAACCCGCTGCTGCCCCTTTCGCAACCTTATCAGGCTTCCCCTTTTAATTATCCTGGTGATGAGCAGGTCCTTTCAATTCCCGGAAATGACATTGTGGATTGGATTTTATTGGAATTGCGCGATGCTTCATCAGCTATTGATGCTGGCAGCAGTACAACAATAGCAAGGCAGGCGGCTTTCCTGAAAAAGGATGGAAGCATTGTTGATACAGGTGGTGTCAATTTGCCTGGGTTTGAACTTAGTTTTTCTGATAGCCTTTACCTTGTTATCCAACACCGCAATCATTTAGCTGTAATGACTTGTGTTGCAATAACGAATGATGGAGGTGACATTTATTCCTATGATTTTACAATTGCGGCTAACAGGGTTATTGGTGGCGATGCTGGGTACAAAGATATGGGTGATGGTACTTTTGGAATGGTTTCGGGCGATGGCAATGCCGATGGGAAAGTTGATTTGTTGGATAAAGTTGAACTCTGGGAAATAAATGCCGGAAACAAGGTTTACCATCCGGGTGATTATGATTGCAATACGCAAATCAACAATATTGACAAGGACGATTTTTGGTTGCCAAACAGGATTTTTATTAGCCAGGTGCCTGAATAAAAATGGGCAAAAACATCGGATTATTTGAAAAGAATCCGGAGATTTGCAAACCATAAATAAAGAAATCAATATCAATTAAATTAAAGCACTATGAAACATTTAAAAACAATTGCACTGCTTTTCGCAGTAGTCCTGTTAGGCTTTTCGGCATGTAAAAAGGATGATGACCCCTTAGCGGTTGAATATTCAAGTGTTGAGCTTTCGGCTGACAACACAATTGTAACGGTAACTTTTAACCAGGGTGTTTACCGCAATGCTGATAAAACCGGGAGCCTTGATGCAAATAACTTCATGCTGTCATTTACAGCAGCCGATACAGTAACTGCCTCGTACACGGCGCAACATACCGCAGGCGAAAGTAAAGTGCTTATCACCTTTACCTACGAAGATGAGCCACAAACTGGGGATAAACTAAGTGTTACCGCCAAAGCAAATACCATTTACGGAATCGAAGGCAATGCCCTTGGCCAGGATTTAGAGGAAACTTTGGATGTGAATTAGGTGTCAATTATCTTATGACCTTAAAGAAATATTTTAAAAAAGCCCGCTGGTGTGTGGGCTTTTTTTGTGTGCTTAAGGGTTGTTCGTTCTATCACAAATGATTTAGATTTCTCCCAAATTTATCATGGATAATTTCTATTTCAGATAATACTTCTAAATTTACTGGCTTTTCAATACCCACCAGTAACTTATCGAAATTTGCGGGCAGAGGATAAAGGAGTGGATAGAGAAGGTTTGGTGCCTGTGAAATAAGGCAATGTTAAAAAAGGACAAAAAACTTGGGTGGAAAAAAAAAGTTTTTACATTTGCAACTTAACTTATAAGTGAATAGGGCAATAGGCATAGAATTGTTTGAAGATCACGATGAAGTTAATTTCTATACTTTGCGCTTCGATGGTGAGCATACAGAAATTGATAAATTTTTCGACCGCTTTCCTGAGGGCTGCAAATATGATGAAGACATTAATATCATTATTAAATGGATTGATCAAATTGGACAAAGAGGTGCGATGCTTCGTTACTTCAGGCCGGAAAGCAAACGACATGATGACATTTACGCCATCCCCATTGAAACCAGCAAGATTCGTGTTTATGTAATTCGTATCACTGACAATATCGTTATCCTTGGTAATGGAGGAATTAAAACAACACCCACTTACAATGAAGACCAGCAACTAAATGCAATAGTTGAGTTATTACAAAAAGTGAACAGGTATTTTAATTCAAGGTTGAGAAATTCAACCATCACCTACTATCAAAAAACTTTATATGGTAGTTTAAGTTTTTATCTGAAAGACTAAAAGCAATGAAAAATAAAAGGCTGGAAGAACGCAGGAAACGAATCCCCGCAGATATCGATAATTATGTAGAAAGGTCATTTCAAATTGTTGACCGCATTTATCAAATCCTTTCGGAACAGGGGAAAGATCAAAAGACACTTGCAAAAGCATTGGGTAAGAGCGAGTCGGAAATAAGTAAATGGATGACAGGGACCCATAATTTCACATTAAAATCTCTGTCGAAGATCGAAACCGTGCTTGGGCAGGCTATTTTTGAAATTACAGGAAAGGAGAACCGGCAGGAAGAATTTGCAAGCATAAATCAAATCTTTTTCACTTTTAAGAATCAGGATTCTGATAACAAAACTATCTACCCGATCCCAGGTGAATATTCACCTGTTTACACCTTTAATGAACCTTCTGAACTTCTCTCGTAATGACACCTGAAATAAAAATAAAGATAAGAAAGATCGGTGAAATTGATTTTTCAAACCATGAAATTCCGGAGGAGACTGCACAAATTGAATTGGGCAAAAACCTATTTTTCGCTATTAGCTTCTCATATTTCCCAGACTTTAATGAAAATACTTTTTCGGTTAGAACTCATGTTAAATATTCGATGATGCATCAGGAGAAGCCAGTATTATCGTTTTTAACCGAAATCGTATTTGATGTTATCGGATTGAGCGAAGTTGTAAAATCCGGAACCAGGAAAAATGAATTTGAAATCAACAACAAATTCCTGATTCCATTGGTAAGTGTCGCTATTGGTACAAGCCGCGGAATGCTGGCATCAAAAACAACCGAGAAAAGAATAGGTGATTTTCCTATTCCAATGTTAAACCCTCAGCATGTGCTTGAAGAATTAAACAAAAACAAAAACTAAAAATTATCTGGTTGGTTTTGATTCTCATCTTTTGAGTTTTTTCCGGTTAAAAACTTTTTACCAAAATGACTGATCAATACAAAATATTCGGCTACGAAATAACTACTGACCCCACCTTTATGGATAAGCAAAATGCCATGACGGATGAGCTTAGGCGGGAGTTGGAACCGCTTTATCATAAAGTTAACAAGGAGAGTGGCAGCGATAAAATTATAACCAAATTGATGAGGTTGATAAAGAAATATCCCAGAAACCCCCAGCTAAAAAATGCTGCCTGAATAAATGAAACCATCCCCAATCACCCACCTGAAACAGGAAATGAAGCAGCGCACACAGGGCGAACTGCTTGAGATATGCCTGCGCCTGGCCCGGTTCAAAAAAGAAAACAAGGAGTTGCTCACCTACTTGCTCTTCGAAATTCAGGATGAGAAAGCTTACATCGATGCGATTAAAAAGGAAATGGAGCAGCAGTTTGAGGAGATCAACCAGAGCAATATCTATTTCGCCAAAAAGAGCATTCGCAAAATTGTTCGAACTACCAATAAATTCATCCGCTATTCAAAGCACAAACAAACCGAAGTTGAATTGCTTTTGTACTTTTGCCACAGTCTGAAAAAATCCGGGATCCCAATGAATAAAAGTGTTGCATTACAAAATATCTATACCCGTCAAATCCAAAAAATCAAGAAAACCATCAGTAGCCTGCATGAGGATTTACAGTTTGATTATGGGGAGGAGTTAGAGGCTTTAGTGTTTCGGGCTTCAGGGTTGACAAACAATAACCTAAAGCACGGATAAGAATCAAAAAAATCCGTCTCATCAGCGAAAGTCAGCGTCTAAAAAAAAGAGAGGCGCAAATTGACAGGGAAAAGCACGGATAAGAATCGGAAAATTATGTCATACTAAACAACAAAAAACGATGGTATCAAAAGAACAAATCAAAAAAAAGGAACAGGAGATCGTCGATCTGGCCAGAAAATTATGTCTGGAAAAAATTAACGAAGAATATGCTGAGTTATCAGATAAACTGATACGAAAAATGGGCCGTAAGCGCGAAGTCCCTTTCATTCAGGGTAAGTCTGAAATTTGGGCCACTGCTGCAGTAAATGTACTGGGAACGATGAATTTTCTATTTGACAAATCCTTTTTGCCATATTTGAATTTAGAAGGGCTTTGTTCTTTTTTTGGTTTAAAACATAACGCCGTTGAAAGCAAGTCAGATGATATCATAAAACTTTTGAAATTGCGCTACAACGACCCCGTATTTTTAACCGAATACATTAGGGGCGAAAACCCCCTCGATCTCCTGGAAACAACATTGAAAAAGCTCCTGTCCGGCAATAAGGACTTTGAAGAAGCTGACCAGGGAGAGAGTTTTGATTTTGATTCATTTCTGGGCGGATTGAATGAGGAATTGAATGATGAGCTTGATTTTTTTGATGAAGGGGATGAATTTGAAGATGATCTGGTGCTGGATAGTGCAGCTATTTTCATCCGGCCTAAGCAACCTTTCATTGACTGGGTTAATGCGCTTAATACTGAAAACCCTATTGATCCAAAACAATATTTAAATTTTACCACTTATCTTGTTTCGGACGATGAATTGGCATCAACCAAAAAGGAAATTGAAAACCTTGTAAAAGAAAACTATACTGATATTTTTGAAAATGAACTTGACAGTGTTTGGGACGACCCTGATGGCTGGCCTGCAAAACCAAGCTTTAAAATGTTTAAAGATTGGTTTGAATATCAAGTTTCGACAACGGTTTACAATCTGGATACTTATGATTAGTGTTTTGTTGAAAAATATGGATTAGTAAAAATGTAAATTCCTATTTTTGCCAAAACCATTTTCGCCTGGATTAAATATCCAGGTTAGGAAATCACGAACAGCCGTCAACCAGTTAGCTTATGAAATACGAAAACATCCTTCAGGACCTGAAAAATAAAATCTACCATCCTGTTTATTTTCTTTCGGGCGAGGAGCCTTATTTTATTGATAAAATCAGTAAACTGCTGGAGACACATGTCCTCACCGAAAGCGAAAAAGATTTTAATCAGGTTGTTGTTTATGGACGCGACACCACTATTGTTGATATTATATCCCGGGCAAAAGAGTATCCGGTTTTTGGAAATTACAGGCTGGTAATTGTACGTGAGGCACAAAACCTGAAAAGCATTGAGCACAACGATTTGCTGAAAGCTTACCTTAAAAATCCGGCCAAATCAACCATTCTTGTTTTCGATTACAAATACAAAAAAGTAGATGGCCGTACCGAGTTTGCCAAATTGCTTGCTAAGGCAGGGGTGTATTTCCAGTCGAAAAAATTGTGGGATAACCAGGTGCCCGATTGGATTGTTGGTGTTATGCGCGATAAGGGTTACAGGATGTCGGCACCGACAAGTATTGTTCTGGCCGAAAACCTGGGAAACGACCTTTCGAAGATTGAAAATGAGCTTAATAAATTCGGGATCAATTTAACAAAAGGCACTGAGATTACATCCGAAATTATTGAAGAATATATTGGGATTAGCAAGGATTACAACGTATTTGAACTGCAAAACGCATTGGGTAAAAGAGATGTTTTAAAAGTCAATCGCATCGTCAATTATTTTGGATCCAACCCTAAAGAAAATCCGGTGATTAAAGTCAATGCTATTTTATTTGGCTATTTCAAAAAAGTATTTCTGTACCATTTCATTAAGGATAAATCTGATAATAATCTGGCTGCCCAACTTTCGGTGAATCGTTTTTTTGTGAAGGATTATCGTCAGGCAGCCACAAATTATTCCACCCAAAAACTGCGACAGATCTTCTCCATTCTTCGCGAGTACGATTTAAAATCGAAAGGTGTGGAAGCTGCACCTATGGAAGATGGCGAGATCCTGCGTGAGATGGTGTTTAAGATTTTGCATTAAAGCAAATGGCCACAGATTAGCACTGAAAGAAAATTGAGTCAAGCTGCAAAATTTGTTATTTCTATCCCGGTTTTTAGAATTTCATAAACCATTGGGTTCGACGTGTTAAAATCAATGATGCTAAAAGGGTGTGGTTCGATAAGAATGTCATTATCAGTCCTCAATTTCATCAGTTCAATTTGTCTGTCAATAATACCGATTGCTATTTAAAATGTGCCATTAATTCACTTCGCTTTTAATGCCACTTTAAATATGCATCGGCATTTACCATTTATGCATCAAAATTTCGCTATGGCTCATTTTGATGTTAAATTGGTATAATATCCTCAACTGAATAAAAACTATTGCTAAATCAATATCACTGTCATTATGATGGGTCCCTTGGGTTCAAGACAAATTGCACAGATACCTTTTGATCGCAAATGATGTGACTATTAATTTTTGAAATATTATGTAACCTCTACGAGGTTGGGATTGTTCATATGGAATATGGTTGCTACAATTATGAATGTCCTACGGACATTTTGCCGAAAGAAAGTATGTAAGAGGCTTACCTCGTAGAGGTTGCAGAATTGTAGGAATTTGCAACAAAAGAAGGAGCGAAATCCTCGTAGAGGATTCATAGATTTTTAGGCTTCAGAATAAAAGGGGTATTTGTCGTATGCCAATAAGTTTTGAAATCGAAATGCAATCAATCGAAATATTAATTCAATGTTACGATCATATGACCCATAATAGTCATTCCGTATTTAAATC
>CAZBDF010000278.1:0-6579 GCA_964490385.1 uncultured Lentimicrobiaceae bacterium
TCAGTGCGTTCCTTTATCCATTTCTGCGGCTTGTAAACAATAAATACAAGCATCATCAACATCACCACGGCAATGGCTTTTTCAAAAACCTCCTCGTTGATATCTACAGCAATCCATGCACCAATCAACGAACCCACAACTGCAGGGATGGCAAGCCAGACACCCTTTTTCGCATCGAGTACTTTTTGCTGTTTAAAACTTGAAACCGCAGCAATGTTCTGTATGGCAATAGCAATCCGGTTGGTCCCATTGGCTATCGGGGCTGGTAAGCCAAGCATCATTAGCACCGATAGTGAAATGATTGAACCTCCCCCTGCGAGGGTATTGATAAAACCAACCAGCAAGCCGGCAATGATGAGCACTAAAATTTCGAATAGTTCCATGAATGTTGTTAAGTGAGGGGCAAAAGTAGGAAATAATATAGTGTCATGCGCATGGTTCTATATTAGTGTATTTTTGCAGGGGAATAGAAATGGTATCACCACCAAAATATACCTGATCAGGGGTGAAAAGGTAATGATAGACAGAGCTTTAGCAGAGCTTTATGGGGTGGAAACAAAATATCTGAAACGTCAGGTAAGAATAAATACACTTAGGTTTCCTGATGATTTTATGTTTGAACTGACGGAAAAAGAAACACAACTTTGGAGGAGCCAATTTGGCACCTCCAAATCTGATAAGATGGGTTTACGATATTCTCCGTTTGCTTTTACTGAAACAGGGGTCGCCCAATTATCAGGTGTATTAAATAGTGAACGGGCGATATTGATAAACAACCAAATCATGAGGGTATTCATCAAAATGAGATCCATGCTAATGGATACCCTGACACTGAAACTTGATATTGAAACTATAAAAAAGAAACTTAAAAATCAGGATAAAACGGAAAAATGATTTTTAGGAAATATATGTTTTTGGGAGTTTCTTCCCTGCAAAGTGTACGATAAGAAACAGGACGAGAATATTTAGCGGAAATAGGACATAAGCCGGGGCACCATAAGCAGCAGGGATGGTTCCTAACAACATCCCAACTCCACCAACCGTCAGTGCATAAGGCATCTGGGTACGCACATGATCGATATGGTTGCACGAACTGGCGAGCGAACTAAGGATGGTTGTATCGGAGATGGGCGAGCAATGATCGCCCAAAACCGAACCGGCAAGGACCGCGGATACTACATTATGAAAAATAAGCATTGATGTGTTGTAATCCATACCGGATTCGGTACATATTAGCCAGGATGCTGGTAGCATCAAGGGATAAAGTATTGCCATGGTTCCCCATGATGAGCCAGTGGAGAACGAAACCAGGGCGGCAAGTAAAAATGTAAGTGCAGGCACCAGGTATGGCGAAACTTGAAATTTAATTAAACTGCCCGAAATAAATTCTGCTGTATGGATATGTTCTGTTATCAATGCAATCGACCATGCCAAAATAAGAATAACCACAGCAGTTAGCATGGTTTGGAAACCCCCAATCAAGGCATCAATGCTCTTGCGTAATGAAAGTATCCGTTGAAAAACGGTAAGTGTAATGGCAATAGCCACCCCGGCAAGTGATGCCCACAACAAGGCACTAAATGAATTTGAATTTCCGATTATATTGGCGAGGTTGGTTGAAAAAGCAATTGTATCGTCCCAGCCTACCGCCTGTAGGCCGGTAATAATCAGCCCAACAATAGTTCCTACAACAACTACAGCTACCGGAATGAGCCCATTGTACCACCTGATTTTGTTGGCATCCAGAGTTCCATCTTCCAATCCTGAAACTTGTTTTTCAAGTCCAGTGTTGATGCTGCTGGTTTTAATATTGTTTCTTGCGTCCATTTCGGCTTTGTACATTGGCCCAAAATCTCTTCTCTTCCAAACCAGAAAGAAAATAAAAATAAGTGCCAAAATGGGGTAATATGAATATTGGAGTGAGCCAAGAAATACATCATAGGGCGTTTCATTCAGGCCAAGTGATTTAATCCCATCCTGAATATAACTGAGTTCTGCACCTATCCAGGTAGTAACAAAAGCAATTGATGCTACGGGGGCAGCTGTAGAATCGACGATATATGCCAGCTTCTCCCTTGAAATCTTCAGCCGATCAGTTACCGGCCGCATGGTGTTTCCTACCACGAGGGTGTTGGCATAATCATCAAAAAAAATCATGATGCCCATCAGCCACGTTACCAACTGTCCAGAACGTGCATTACTGGCATATTTCGAGAGAATCCCTACAATACCCTTCATTCCGCCATTTTTCGAAATAATCCCAACCATCCCCCCAATCAGCATTGAGAAAATGATGATCGACAAATGATCTGTATTTTCCATCGACTCGATTATGTAGGTATCGATAACGGCAAAAAATCCATTAAACAGTGCTTCGAAAAATGATTGGCCACGATAAAAGAAAATTATAAATGTACCTACCAGGATGCCGATGAATAAGGCAGTATAAACCTCCTTGAAAAACAGCGCCATCAATATGGCAATAAGTGGCGGCAGTATCGAAAGCCAAAGTGGGATAGGGGTGATGTTTTTATGGTAATCGAGGTTGTCGATTTGAATACTAAAATCAGTTGTTCCCTCAAACCTTAATTGGGTACTTGTAATCCCATTTTCAAATTCAAGTATTTCAGGCTGTCCATTGATCATTACCTCGTGTAAGCCTTCGAAATTGTATTCCCCTGTGGGCACTTTTACATGAATGTCCACTTCGGTGATGATATCCGTCATAATGATGTCTGGCAGTACAACATTGAGGATTGACCCATAAGGCAGGGGCTTTTGTTGTTTGTCCGCATCTTGTGCAAATAAATTTACAGCAACAATGACGAATATTGATAAAAGAAGGAATGAAGTGTAGATATGTTTCACCGCTAAATACTTTGCGGTAAAGATAGGGAAGAAATTGAAAACTGGATAATTGATTCATTTCGATTGGTGCTTTTTTCTACGCTTTTACTTGACTTCCAGCCTAATATTTCGTATATTTGTTGTGATTCAACTGGATGAATAGCTCAAACATATTTAAATAACAGTCTTATGAAAAAAACAAAACAATACTTTAAGTTAAGTCTATTGAAGTCGGTGGTGCTTATTTGTGTCTTATTTGTCAGTGGAATTGCTTACCCTCAAATTGGAGGTGTGGCAATTTCTGATGATGGCTCAGACCCTAATCCCTGGGCTATGCTGGATATTAAATCCACATCAAAAGGATTGCTCATTCCGAGGCTAAGCTTAGCTGGAATTACAGGTATTACATCACCGGTTGATGGCCTCATGGTTTACAATACCGATACAAAGAAATTTTGGTTTTACGACGGTGGAGCAAGCCAGTGGAAAGAGATTTTAAAGTCAGGGCAGGAGTCGAAATGGCTGGGGACAGGAAATATTTATTACACCGGTGGCAATGTTGGAATTGGAACTGCTTCAAGCCCACTGTCGGAATTAACCATTTATGGCGGCACGGGTTCGGACAATGATGCTGCCTTAACTTTAGATGTTGATGGCACTGATTGGCATGTGGGTATTGATGATTCAGATAGTGATAAATTAAAAATTGGAACAGGCGCTACAGTTGGTACCGATACAAGAATGACTGTTCAAGGCAATGGAAATGTAGGTATTGGAACTTCAAGCCCCGAGGCAAATTTGGAAGTAGAAGGCACAATGAAAGTTTTTGGCGCCTGGGATGAGCGGGTACAAGCTACAACCTATCAGGCCGAAACAGATGGGTTTGTGGTTGCCGGAATAAAAGTTGTTTCCCCTCTAGTACCTGCCCATATTTTAGTAACCGGGTTTACCGATGGCAACTCCTCACCAACTACTGAAAGAGGGTATGCATGTGTTAGATATGAAACCTATGGCGATAACATGATGAGCAGTTTTACAATGCCCGTAAGGAAAGGGGATTACTGGGAAGTGGGGGCATCCTATTTTTATGGAAATTTCTCGTCATTTATTTATTGGATACCACTTGGGGTAGATGATTAAAAAGTAATTCACCCCTGCAGAAGAAAATATGTAGCAAAACGACTACAAACCGAAAAACTTTTCACATGGCTCAAAGCGAAGTTATAGAACTGGTCAGGAAATATTGCGTTTCATTAACTGCATTTGGAATACCAGTTACCAAGGCATTTTTATATGGTAGCTGGGCACGAAATGAGGCCAATGACGACAGTGATATTGATGTTATGGTGGTTTCATCAATATTTGATGAGCATAACGATTTACTTAAAGCAAAGGCCTGGAGAGCAACCGAAAGTTTTGACCTTAGAATTGAGCCATACACGGTGAGCTTAAAGAAATTCCTTGATGATGATGTTTCACCTTTGCTTCAGGTTGTGAAGAAGGAAGGGATCGAAATTCTTTTGAAATAGAAAAATGCGTTAAGCCTTCCCAATTTCACCAACCATCGTCTTCGCAGTCCCAACAATCCCATCCACATCATAGCCACATTCGCGGAAAAGTTCTTCCTGGCTACCCTGACTAATAAACCTATCCGGGATTCCGAGGCGCTTTACTTTTGCAGAATATGCATTGTCGGCCATAAACTCCAGCACTGCAGAACCCAGGCCTCCATTGATAGTGCCATCTTCGAGGGTAATGATTTTTGAAAAGCGTTTAAAAATTTCGTGGAGGGCTTCATCATCAAGTGGCTTTAGGAAGCGGGCATTGAAAAGTGTTGCTTTGATACCAATTTTTTCGAGAATGTTGCAAGCTTTCAAAGCTGTATTGCCAATGTGGCCGATTGAAATAATGGCCAGGTCATTGCCATCATTGACAAAATTCCCTTTACCCACAGCAATTTCTTTGAGTGGTGTTTTCCATTTTTTCAAAACGCCCCTTCCACGTGGATAACGAATGGCGAAAGTGCCTTTGTTATCGAGTTGTGCAGTGAACATCATGTTACGCATTTCCTCCTCGTTCATGGGTGCACAAATGGTAATGTTCGGCACATTACGGAGGTAGGCCAAATCGAAGGCCCCATGATGTGTTGCGCCATCTTCACCAACCAGCCCTGCCCGGTCGAGGCAAAAAACAACATTGAGGTTTTGAAGTGCTACATCATGAATAACCTGATCGTAAGCCCGCTGCATAAAAGTTGAATAAATATTGCAAAAAGGGATAAATCCCTGTGTAGCCATTCCGGCTGAAAAAGTAACAGCATGCTGCTCGGCGATGCCAACATCAAATGCCCGGTCGGGCATTTTGTGCATCATCATATCCAATGAACTGCCCGAAGGCATGGCCGGGGTGATGCCAATAATTTTACTATTTTTTTCGGCAAGTTCGATGATGGTCCTTCCAAAAACAGTTTGGTATTTTGGAGCTTGAACACCATTGCAAGGTTTTTCTTTTTTGAGTTCACCGGTTTTCTTGTCGAATGTGCCCGGTGGTGCGTGAAATACTGTTGGTTCTTTTTCTGCCTGTGGCAAACCTTTTCCCTTGGTGGTGATTATGTGTAGCAATTTTGGCCCGGGAATATACTTCATGTCGTTCAGCAACTTGGTCAACCTGATGACATCATTTCCATCAACGGGGCCAAAATACCTGAAGTTAAACGCTTCGAAAAGATTACTCCGCTTTAAAATACTTCCCTTAACAGCGTTACCAACTTGCTTGACAATTGCACGGGTGTTTTTGCCGTATTTTGTGCCACCACCAAGCATTTGCCAAACCTTATCTTTAAGCTTGTTATAGGTTTTGGATGTAACAATTCCGGCAAGGTAATCTTTGATTGCACCTACATTTTTATCGATGGCAATGCCATTGTCGTTGAGGATAACCAGAATATTTGGGTTTCCAACGCCTGCATTATTCAGTCCTTCAATAGCCATACCTCCAGTCATGGCACCATCGCCAATAACTGCAATATGATTTCTTTCGGGATTGTTTTGCATCTTGGCAGCAACGGCCATTCCCAGCGCCGCCGAAATAGATGTTGACGAATGGCCTACGCCGAAGGCATCGTACTCGCTCTCTTCCATTTTGGGGAAACCACTGATCCCTTTGTATTTGCGGTTGAGGTGAAAGTTATCCCTGCGGCCTGTAAGGATCTTGTGTCCATAAGCCTGATGCCCAACGTCCCAAATCAGCTTATCGGTGGGTGTATTAAAAACATAATGTAATGCTACGGTAAGTTCCACTACGCCAAGGTTGGCCCCAAGATGCCCCGGGTTGTTCGAAACTGCATCAATAATGAACTCGCGAAGTTCGGTGCAAAGCTGTGGCAACTGGTCTTCGCTGAGTTGCTTTACATCGGCAGGTGAATTTATGTTGGCTAATAAACTGTTGGACATGGGTATGTTTTCTATTCTTGTAGTTACCTAAGTAAAGGAGTAAAAGTTGAGAATACTGTATTATTACAAACCTGAAAGTCTTCGGCTTATTATAACAGGCCAAGTTCAAGTTTGGCCTCTTCGGATAGTAGTTCCTGATCCCAGGGAGGTTCAAAAGTCAATTCAATTTCAGCCTCGTTGACTCCTTGCACTGAAAGGGTTTTTTCTCTCACTTCCTGCGGCATGGTTTCGGCTACCGGGCAGTTCGGTGATGTTAAGGTCATCAACACATGTACATTGT
>CAZBDF010000279.1:0-6579 GCA_964490385.1 uncultured Lentimicrobiaceae bacterium
ATTTTAAGCGCATACATTTTTCATTTATAGCAGGAATCATCCTGACATTCTTGCTTTTACATGCTACTCCCGAACCCTCCTTAGGTTTTACTGCTCATAAGCAGCAAGTATTTGAACTTTTGCCCGATACAATAAACCATCCCACCCGTGGAACGCAAGCACTGCCTGTTCTTAATAATGGAAAAAACGATAATCAGAAGCTCAGCGCAATTCATTCGGGCCAATACAACGATCACAAAAAATCTCTCATCTCCAAAGCATCTGCCAGCGCAACATACACAAGCGGGGACATCGATACCGACCGGGGCTTTAATACTTTAGGTCAATCTTCTACCTGCCCTGGTTTGCTAACAGTTACAATACCAGCTGGAGCAATTATCACCTCAGTAGATGTTACTTACGAAATGAGAGCAAACAACGCTCAATTTGATGAACAACGATCTCAACTTCGCTGTACTTCTGTAGGAGGAGCCAATGAATTGGTTGTAACCTCAGGTGTTGGTACCGGAGATGGGGATTATTTGTATTCGCGCACCGGGCTTAGCATTGCAAATGGAGTGTCTGGTGGTGGTAATATTGATTTTGAACTTCATGCTGGCAGGACTTCTAACAATACTGGTTGTAGATCGAATCGGCAGCGTGTAAATGATAACACCTGGACCGTAACAGTATATTATAGTGCCGATCCCATTCCTGATTTCACCGCAAATCCAACTTCAGTGGTTACCTGGCAACCTGTTACTTTTACCGATATTTCTACAGGGACAATTAGCTCCTGGAGTTGGGATTTTGGCGTGGATGCTGCACCTGCCACAGCTAGCACCCAGGGGCCACATTCCGTGGCCTATTCCTCTGATGGGTCAAAAACAGTGAGTTTAACCCTGAATGGATCCTTTACTGAAACCAAAACCTTTGTCGTGAATGTTGCCGCCCCAGTAATGTCTATCGATAATACGTACACTGGTGGCGATCTTCCAACAGATGGTGGTTTTCAGGACATAAGCGGATCCTCGTCCTGCCCCGGAAGCCTGACAGTTACAATTCCTGTTGGTGCAGTAATTACAGCCGTTGATGTTGAATATGATATTACAGCACAGAATAATGGTTGGATGTCGGAGCAACGAAGCCAGCTCAGATGTACATCCACCGGAGGCGCCTCAGAAACCACATTATTCGAGGGAACCGGAAATTCAACAGGAACTCAGAGTTACTCGAGAACAGGCCTGGATATTGCCAATGGTGTAGCTGGCGGAGGGGATATCGATTTTGAACTCCATACAGGAAGAACCTGGCCCTATTCAGATTACACCTGTAGCACAACATACAACTATGTGGCAAACAACACCTGGATTGTAACGGTATATTATAGTTTTGATCCGGTGGCAAATTTTTATGCCGATAACACCTTTGTTGATATTGGGCAAACCGTTAATTTTACTGATATTTCCCTTGGTCCCGTTACAAGCTGGAACTGGGATTTTGGAACAAGTTCTGCTCCCGGCACGGCCACCACCCAGGGCCCTCATGCTGTAAGCTATAGTTCATCAGGGTATAAAGATGTAAGCCTCACCGTAAATGGCGCATTCAACGAAACCAAAAATGATTACATTTTTGTATCAGATCCTAACAATTGGCTTAAATGGGATGATAACATCAACAGCGGAGCTGTGGGTGGAGTAACAATAACCTGGCAATCTGCTGTAAGATTTGAACCTGCAGACTATAGTAGCTATGGAAACAGCCAAATAACCAAGATCAGGGTTTATATTGCAGATTTACCTACTACTACTACAGTAAAAATATGGCAAGGTTCAAGTCAGTTAAATCTTGTGGAACACGTAAGTCAGGTGTTTACCCCGGTTGCTGACAGTTGGAATGTAATTACATTAGCCCAACCATACACAATAAATAGCACTGAAGAACTTTGGTTTGGAATTGAATGGGGGAATCCCGGCACAAGTATTTATCCGCCAGGAATCGATGCGACTACCTCTCAAGTTGGTAAAGGGGATCTTTACCGAACAGATGTGACCGACCACAATGCATGGGCCACCTTAGCCTCTGCAAACATTGATGGTGACTGGAATCTCCAGGCCTACCTGGTGGAAGCAGGCAGCTGGATTGGAGTTGTATCATCCCAATGGGAAAATCCTAACAACTGGTTCTCTACTTCAGTCCCAACTGCTTCAACAGATGTAAACATACCTACCACCCCAAACGATCCGAATATTCAATCAAATGTGGAAATTAACAGTTTGATTATCGAATCCGGGGCATCATTAACAGTTTTGCCGGATGTGGGTTTAACTGTAAATGGTAACGTTCAGAATGATGCCGGAACATCCGGGTTAATTATTCAATCCGATATTGCAGGCACAGGCTCTTTCATCTCTTCAACAAGTAACGTTTTAGGAACCTTTCAACGTTACATAAAAGGTGAACCAGAAGCTTGGCATGGAATGTCGTCTCCGATGGTTGCCCAGGAAATCTCAGGTGAATTCACACCTTCAGGAACCTATGGTGATGGTACAGGCTATGATTTTTATACCTGGTACGAGCCGGATACTTCCTGGATTTACCTGCTCAATACCAGCTTCCCGCCTACCTGGGCCGATGCCAATGGCAGTAATTTTTTCCTCCAGGGATCGGGTTACATGGTTTCCTACCAGGATCCCAATCCAACTTTACATTATGAAGGGAATTTTGCCACTGGAGCAATCAATACCCCGATTACTTTAACTACTGGTGTAGGCGATCAATTCGGCTCAAACCTACTTGGTAACCCCTACCCTTCTTCCATCGACTGGAAAGCTGCAACAGGATGGTCGCGCGGTGATCTTGATCTTACTGGTGGTGGCTATAACATTTGGATTTGGAACGACACCGCTTATAATTATGGTGTTTACAATTCAGCTTCTGCAAGTGATCTTGGGACTTTAGGAATAACTCGGCACATTCCTCCCACGCAAGGTTTCTTTGTGCTCGCTTCACAATCCGGAAGTTTGGGGATGACCAATGATGTGCGCGTAAATGATGGCTCATCAAATTGGTTAAAGTCTAAAGGTGAAAAGCCCAATTTGTTTTTTCTGAGTGTAATTTCGGAGGACGGTTTTGGTGATGATGAAATTATGCTGGAAATGAATCATGATGATTCAAAAACCGGAGCATACAAACGATTTAGTTTTGTTCCTTCAGCTCCCAGCTTTTGGATTCCCCGAAGCGGGCAATACTACACCTCGCTAATGATCGATAGTTTAACCCAATACCCTGTGGTTCCCGTATCGTTTACTGCCGGGAAATCCGGAAGCTATAAAATAAGCTCAGTCTTTTATCAGAAAGATATTGAGTTTGCTTTGCTCATCGACAAGCAAACCGGGTTGACCCACGATTTACTCAAAGAAAATGAAGTGAGTATTCTTGCATCCGAATCCGATAACCCCGGAAGATTTATCCTGCAATTTAGCCCCGGCAACTATCCTGATCCACACGACCAATTACCGATTCGTATTTATACCTACAATCAAACCCTTTACCTCGACCTGAGATTAGTTGATGGCCCATATCCTACCGAAATTTACAATATGACCGGCGCAAAATCTTTTGATAATACATTTATGGGTGGCCAACAATATCAAATAAACTTCCCAAATTTGAGAGGGGCGTTTGTTGTTAAAGTAAGCGGGGACAGCGGTCAAAAAACACAAAAAGTAATTTTTTAAATTGTTGGTTTTATATTGAGCAACATTTTGGTAATTGACGATGATGATTTCATCAGAATCGTACTGATTAGTATTTAAAAATGTTTTCCATTCATCTGCCTCCGGTTAGAGAAAGAAAAGACAACTTACCCGAACTATTGCAATCCTTGCTCATAAAGCTGAATCGAAAATTAAATAAACATATTTCGAAAAAGGAAGTTGGAGTAATTGAAATGCTCAAAACCTACAGCTGGCTCGGCAATATTCGTGAGCTTGAGAATACACTTATTCAGGCTACGATTTTTACGCACGGTGATGTGCTCAAAAAAAAGAATATCCCGTCATTTCATCACACCGCCCAAACCAATGAGCCAGCCCGACCAAAGCCAATTAATTTCCATGTCAGAAGTGGAAAAGGTTCACATTAGTAAATTACTCAATGCCGTAAATTGGAATAAAATGGAAGATTCAGGTGTTTTACAAATTACCCGACCCACACTCAACAAAAAAATAAAGAAGCACTGCCTTTTATCCCAAGCACCAACAGAAAATAGACTTCATAGAGAATACAAACAATTTTTTTTAAAAACACCCCTATAGCTTTCCTTTTTCTTATTTCGAGTTCTAAGCCCCGAAAAAGGTACATCAAAGTGTAGCGACAGATTGAATAGATTAGTTGTGGGGAGAGGGAATGCGATCCACCAGCTGGCGGAGACTGAGAGGTCTGTCTAAAAATAAACTGTTTCGATGGAAGCCAGGCTTTCATTTAAAAACTTCCATTTAGGGTTAAAACCAGTAATCAATTCGTTTTTCTTATTCCTGTTCCATTTTTTAATTTGTTTCTCCCGGGATATTGCCATCCTTATGTCATCGTAATGCTGGTAATAAACTAGGTATTTACAATTATACTTTTTTGTAAATCCTTCAACCGAACCTTGAAAATGTTCATTAATCCTACGAACCAGACTATTTGTTACTCCAATGTAAATCACATTTTTGTTGCTGTTTGTAACTATATAAACGAAATAATTATGTTTTATCATGACCTCAAATTTAATTTAAAATAAATATATGAGGGTCAGTTAAAAACAGCTCTCTCTTTAGGTTTAAAAGATTTCTCCCTCCCAAACTTGCTACGCTGCGTTTTTCCAGTCGAAATGACAAAGTCCTAAGCTGTGAATGGGGTGAGGTGAGAGTGGGCGCTTCGCGCCCACTCTCACCTCACCCTTAGACCCCACGAAAGGCTTGTCACCTCGAAGGAGTGAAGCGACTGAGAGGTCTGTTCTGCAACTTATCATCCAACTTTAATCAAATCTCTTGACATTATCAAGGATCCACCAATCGGCTATGGCTTGGAACTGCAAATGATATAGATACCTCTCTTATCCTCACAATCTGTTTCTTACAAAAAATTGTCATTAGTAGTGATCGTTTCCTTGCAAGAAATATGGATACCTTCCCTGCTTCAATTTTGATATCAGGGATGGGATTCTTCAATTAACTAAAAATCACATCCACACCCAAACCCTCCTGTATGTTTTTTTTTACACTCCTGTAAATAATTTACTTTTCTCCATTTTCCCACGAATCAAAATCGCTTTCCATCCAAATAATTTGTCAAGCCATTCACTTTTCGTCAAGAAATCGATTAAATGTAAATTTTATTTACGTTTCTATTTACACCTCAAATACCGACTGATAGACAATGTAAATTTTTTATACATCATTTAGTTATATTTACACATTTTTTAGTCTTGTCTTTCAGCACTATATAATTTCATGTAAATTTCTTTACACCGAAATATGTGCTTTACGTAAACCACCCTTGCTTTACGTATGGTATTGACCTATATTTGTAGTGTAAGCGTTAAGATAATTTACAATGAAAAAAATAAAATATTTACTCCTGGTTTTCTTCGCAATTTTTCTCTCACCTTATATTTATGCCCAGGTTATTGCCATCGGACATGCTACTGCCGAAGTTGTAGAAGCTGTTTCAGCATCCTCAGCCACAAACGATCTGGTTTTACTCCAACAAAATACAACTCCCGAAAATCTTGACCTTGGAAACTTCACATTAAACGGTGGCTCCAACTCAATTTGCGCTGTTGTTGTAAACACCTCACAACTTACAAGCGAAAACGGAAACGAAGTATCATTCACAGCAAATACAAGCAACAACAATAATGTTATGAATAGCGATGGTTCGCAGGTTTTTAATTTTAAAGGAAATGCCGGATCAGAAATCCTAAGCCAAAACGATCAAAATTACCAAGGACAATATAATGTAGTATTTGCCTACAACTAGCCTGACGCATTCATAAACCTAATTAGTGTCCGTCTATAAAGTCTCCATTATTACAAGAATAAGCACCAAAGCACAAATTTCAAATGACCTGCCTCTCGGCAAGGCGGGCAAATAAATTTCAAAAAACAAATTTCAAAGGGCTGAAACAGTTTTGAATATTGAGATTTTGATATTGGAATTTATTTGAATTTTGGGTTTTGAATTTTGGGTTTTCATGTTAAAATAGTAATCTTTGAGTTTAAAGACAAGCACTAATTAGTGTCCGTCCATAAAGTCGGTACTATTCCATAGCTCCCGTACGGGAGAATAATAAATTTGATATTACCCCCCTGCCTTTTCGCTGACACTGCCTTCGGCAGTGTCAGCGAAAAGGCAGGGGCTATTCATATCTCCAATTTGATCCCCGCCCTAGAGGACGGGGCTATGGATATCTCAAAACATCGACTTTATAGACGTACACTAATTAATACAGGCACTTCATTAAACTTGTAACACTTCGATAAAAGCACAGTGCTTTTCCAAATTTGGGAAAGCATTTTTTATTTGGGGATCATTATTTCATCCATTCCATGG
>CAZBDF010000280.1:0-6567 GCA_964490385.1 uncultured Lentimicrobiaceae bacterium
AAACGTTATGGTTGTGATGCCGAATTAACCTCAATTTTGATCTTTGCGACCTTTATTTCGTCCTGTATCACCATGATCATGATGGTAATTTTGCTTAATTAACCTCAGCCCGATTGCGCTGAATCCATTGTTAAACAAGAGCTTCCAGACATTTCAACAAGCCTTCAAAAATTTGTTGATCAGCTTTGCTTGTTAAATTTAAATCTTGTTCTATCTTTGCACCCTCAAAAAATTAAGGAAATTTCTAAGTAATTAAAATTCAAAAACCTAAACACACATGCAAAATAAAGGATTTATCAAGTTTGTTGCCATCCTGTTTGCTTTAGTATGCCTTTATCACTTATCGTTTACTTACGTCACAACAAGGGTAGAGAAAAGGGCAAATGAGTACGCCCATAATGCGGAGACGGAGAGATTGTCAAAAATTCTTGCCGATGGAAACCAAATAAGGGAACAATACCTTTACGACTCCATATCAAGGGCGAAAGACACCTATTATCGCGACTCAATGTCGAACCAGGTTGTGTATAATCTTTTAATAAGAAAATATACTTACAAAGAAGTAAAAGAACGTGAACTGAACCTCGGCCTTGACTTGAAAGGCGGGATGAACGTTACGCTTGAGGTGTCTGTAGTTGACATCATCAGGGGCTTATCGGGCAACAGCAAAAATCCTACTTTCGTCGCTGCCCTCAGCCTGGCACGTGAAAAACAAAAAGACAGCCAGGAAGACTTCGTAACTTTATTTGGCCAGGCTTTCGAGGAAGTTGATCCTAATGCCCAGCTGGCCTCGATTTTTATTACTGAATTCAAGAGTCAGATTAACTATAATTCGACAAATGAAGATGTGCTGGCGATCATTAAACTGGAAACAGATGCGGCCATCGATCGTACCTTTAATATCCTGCGTACACGTATCGACCGTTTTGGTGTGGCCCAGCCAAACATCCAAAAGCTGCAAACTGCAGGTCGTATCCTGGTTGAATTACCCGGTATTAAAGAGCCTGCACGTGTTAGGAAACTGCTCCAGGGCACTGCACAACTCGAGTTTTGGGAAACTTATAATTTCAGCGAATTATACAACTTTTTCCAAAGTGCCGATCAAAAGCTGCTTACAATTCTTCAAAAAGAAAAAATCCTTGATATTGTAGCTGATGATAGCCCATTGGCAGAAACCGGTGAAGAAGTAATTGAGGAAACAATTACTGAGGAAGTGACTGAAACTGCTGATACTACTGCACAAGGCCTGCTCGATCAGGTTAGCGATTCACTGGACATCAATCAGGAATCAATGTCAGCAGAAGAGATTGCAAAAACAAATCCTTTGTTTGCTTATCTGCGCCCCAATTTGGTGCAAAACCAGCAAGGTAATTATGGCCCCGCAGCCAGCGCTACTGTTGGTTTTGCCGAGATCAGGGATACTGCAATGATCAATAACCTGCTGAGAAGGGTAACTGATGTATTTCCGAGGGACATGAAATTAGCCTGGAAAATCAAACCAGAAAAATATTCTCCTGATTACCTCGAATTGGTAGCCTTAAAAGTAACTTCACGTGATGGAAATGCCGTATTGGGTGGTGGTGTAATTGTTGATGCACGTCAGGATTATGACCAGAACGGACGTGTGGAAGTTACCATGAACATGAATTCAGAAGGTGCACGTATTTGGAAAAGAATAACCGGAGACAATATAGGCCGTCAGGTAGCTATTGTTCTCGATGATTTCGTTTATTCCGCACCTAATGTAAATTCTGAAATCCCTAATGGTTCTTCTTCTATTTCGGGTAACTTTGAGGTTGACGAAGGAAAAGACCTTGCAAACATTCTCAAAGCTGGTAAACTTCCTGCACCTGCAAGGATTGTTGAAGAAGCTGTGGTGGGACCTTCACTGGGTAAAGCTGCTGTAAACGATGGTTTAATATCCTTCATTATCGCCTTTATCCTGGTACTTCTTTATATGATATTGTATTACAACCGTGCCGGATGGGTTGCCGACCTTGCATTGCTTACCAACATCTTTTTCCTTTTTGGAGTACTTGCATCCCTTGGTGCTGTATTAACACTTCCTGGTATTGCAGGTATCGTGCTTACCCTTGGTATGGCAGTTGATGCCAACGTGATTATTTACGAACGTATTAAAGAAGAATTAAGGGCTGGTAAAGGATTGAAGTTAGCCATTGCTGATGGTTATAAAAATGCCTATTCTGCTATTATTGATGGTAACGTTACAACCCTGTTAACAGGTATTGTTCTTTATACCTTCGGTTCTGGTCCCGTACAAGGTTTTGCAACTACGCTTATTATTGGTATCCTGTCATCATTGTTCTCAGCCATCTTTATTTCAAGACTTGTATTTTCATATTTCCTCGACCGCAACAAGACGATCTCATTTGGAAATAAGTACACCATTAATACCTTGGTAGGATCAAAAATTGACTTCCTTTCTATGAGGAAAAAAGCGTATGTACTTTCTCTTGTAATTATTGTGATAGGAATCGCATCACTGGCTTACAAAGGCCTGAATTACGGAGTTGATTTCTCGGGTGGACGTACATATGTAATCCGCTTCGACCAGCCGGTGAATACCAATGATATGAGAAATTCACTTCAAACCGAATTTGGCCAGTTGCCCGAAGTTAAAACTTTTGGCCCCAGTTCACAGGTGAAAATTACCACCAAATATTTAATTGATGACGATAACCCAAGTGTTGACTCATTAATTCAGCACAAAATATTTACTGCACTGAAGCCTTACTTCAATGACGAATCAATTGACTATAGACACTTTATTGCCGATACTGACGAAGACAAGATGATTGGAATTTTGAGTTCGCAAAAAGTGGGGCCAACCATTGCCGATGATATCAGGAACCGTGCTGCGATGGCTATTGTTTTTGCCCTGATAGTTATTTTCATCTACATCGCTATCAGATTTAAAAAATGGCAATATGGGTTATCCGGTGTCATTGCCTTGTTCCATGATACACTGATTACAATTGGGTTATTCTCGATCTTCTATAATATCCTGCCTTTTAACCTGGAGATTGATCAGGCATTTATCGCTGCTATCCTTACTATTATCGGTTACTCAATTAACGATACGGTAATTATTTTCGACCGTATTCGTGAGTATGTATTCCTGCATCCCAAGAAATCGCTGGCTACAAATATTAATGATGGTTTGAACAGTACACTGGCCCGTACCCTTAATACATCGGGTACTACTATTATTGTATTGTTGATCATCTTTATCTTTGGTGGTGAGGTTATCAGAGGATTTACCTTTGCCTTGCTCATCGGTATTTTAGTGGGTACCTACTCATCGTTGTTTGTTGCCAGTCCGATTGCATACGACCTGTTATCAGGTAAAAACAAAGACGATAAGAAGAAGAAATAATTCTTTCGAACAGAAATATTTTACGTCCCGTTGAAAGCATATGCTTTTGACGGGACTTTTTTTTTTACTTTTGTCGAACCTGACAAAGTTTATCAGGCAAAGCCTTTGATTTTTTTATCTTAAAAAACATTGATCGTTGATTCTAGGATTTTTTAATATTAGTGGTGGAGAGATATTTATTATAATACTCGTGGTGTTTATCATTTTTGGGCCGGATAAAATCCCTGAAATGGCCAGGTGGGTTGGTAAAGGTATCGGTGAAATTAAAAAGGCCACAAGTGAAATTAAAGAGGAGATCGACAGAGAGACGGGTGATGTTCGCAAGGCAGCCAATAAAATAAAAGACGACTTAACAAAAGAAACCAATGATTTGAAGGATATTACGCGATCGATGAACAAAAAAGCAGATGGTAATAAGAGGGATCCACAACTGTAATATAAGATGTGTCAGTACACAGATACTGATGCTTAATAATCTATCAAACAACCAAGATAATAAAGGTTTTAACAAGGGCGTTAACCTACATGTTTTAATACCTGGGAAATAATGCAATTAGAATATAATTTTGAAGCAAGCAAAGGAGAAAATATTTTGAAAAAAACATCATACGATTTAACCTTTAAAATTGTATTGAGAATCACCCTGGTAATACTTTTTGGGCTACAATTAGGGACCAATGAACTTTCGGCACAAAATAAAAGGACCGAGGCTGCCGATAGCGATTTTGAAAACTTTAGATTTGCTTTGGCTATACCAAAGTACAAAAAGGCCTACTCGAAAACCAAGGGAAACAAAAACGAAAAAAACAGGATTAGTTTTCAACTGGCCGAATGTTATCGGCTTACTAATCAGACCAGCAGGGCTGCGGCATATTACAAGCGACTGGTTAGCGCTAAATGGGACCGTACCGAACCTCTTGCTTTGCTTTACCTCGCCGATATGGAGCTTGCCAAGGGCGATTATAAAGATGCCCTGGAATATTACCAAACCTATGTTGAACGCTTCCCAGATGACCCGCGCGGTGAAGTTGGGATAATATCCTGTGAGCAGTCCCTATTATGGGAAGACAATCCAACAAATTTTGAAGTATCTAAATTGAAACGCCTTAACTCACGTGAAGATGACTTTTCGCCGGGATATGCCGAGAACACTGCCAATGCCATAATATTTACTTCAGCCCGCGATGGCTCAACAGGAAAAAAAGCAGATGAATGGACAGGGCAAAACTTTACTGATCTGTACTATACAAAGCAAGACCTAAAAGGAGATTGGAGTGCTCCGGTACTTATCGATGAAAATGAATCTGTTAATACCGCAGACAACGAGGGACAAAGTTCTTTTAATGGAAATTTCAGCACGATGTATTTTACCCGTTGTGGCAAAGAAAATGTTACCGTCAACGGTTGCCAGATTTACATTGCCGACAAGCAAGGCCGAAGCTGGGGCGAACCAGAAAAAGTTGATTTAGGTGGCGACAGTACATCAATATACGGCCACCCTGCCATCAGCCCTGATGAGAAAATGCTGATCTTTTCATCCCCAAAAAACGGCGGTGCAGGTGGTAAGGATTTGTGGATTGCAACGCGACAAACCAGTAGCGGGGCATTTTCAACACCACGAAATATTGGTGAACAGATTAATACCTTAGCCGACGAAGTATTCCCTCATCTACGCGGCGATAGCGTACTCTATTTTGCATCGAATGGACATCCAGGTATGGGTGGGCTCGACATCTTTAAATCCGTAAAGCTCGAAGACGGCTCATGGGGAGCACCTAAAAACATCAGGAATCCGATTAATTCTCATTATGACGACTTTGGGATTAGCTTTCATCCCGATGGTAAAAACGAAGGATTTTTCTCTTCCAATCGAAAAGGGGGCCGTGGCGGCGACGACGTATATTACTTTATCAATCCCCCCCTGCTTTATACTATTGTTGGAAAAATTATCGACAACAGTACTTTGCAGCCGCTCGATGGCGTCGATGTCAGCCTGCTGGGTTCAGATGGAACAACACTGGTAGCCAAAACTAATACCGTTGGTTATTACGAATTTACCAATGAGCAGGTAATGCCAAATACGACTTACGAATTAGTGGCCGTTAAAGATGAATTTTTTAACATGAAGGCCTTGGAAACCACTTTAGGGCTTGAAATAAGTAAAGATTTTGAAATCAATTTCAATCTCGAACCAATACCTGATGAACCCATTGTATTGCCTGAGATCCTTTATGATCTGGCAAAATGGGACCTTAAACCTCAGTTCCAGGATTCGTTGCAAAGTTTGATTGAAACCTTGGATGCCAACGAAACAATTATCGTTGAACTTGCAGCTCATACTGACTCACGAGATAGTGATGAAAGAAATGATATCCTATCTCAAAAACGTGCCGAATCAGTAGTAGATTACCTGATACAACGTGGCATTGATGGCGACAGGTTGGTTGCAAAAGGGTATGGTGAGCGCGACCCAAGGACTTTGAATAAGGATATTGTTTACGAACAATATACCTTCACTACAGGCACAATTCTCAACGAAGAATACATCACATCCTTGCCAGATGTAGAAATTAAGGAACTGGCACATCAGCTCAACAGGCGTACAGAGTTTTCGATAGTTAGCAAGGATTATGTCCCCAAAGCCAGAAACCGTACGATCATTACTGATTCCAGAGTAAAGGTAATTACAAATCCTGAAGAAAATATCCTAAAATTTGAATATACTCCCAATGGGCTCATCCAGGCAAATTGTATCGTCAATGGTTTTACACTTGGTTTTGTTTATGATAGAAGAACTGTAAGGCCAACAATTTCGCTGGGTAGTGCACTTCGTTTGCTAAAAGAAGGTGCTATTGATAAAGATGATTTTGAAGGCGACCCAACGCTTATCCTTGGAGAAGGCACCATCGCCCACAAGGCTGTATTCCATGCAGAAACTCTGAGGATTGCCAACCTTACTTTGTATGATGTAGAAATTCAGGTCGATCACCAATTAAAAGCCCAAATGTACCTCGGCCAGATCACGCTTGGTGAAATTGGAGACTTTGAAATTGATGAGGAAAAACTGGAGATCAATTTTAGGTAAGGGTTCATTATTTTCACCCACACAATTATTTTAATTAGGCTAAAACAAAACAACTATGGAAATTAAATCCTACGATAACCCCTGG
>CAZBDF010000281.1:0-2472 GCA_964490385.1 uncultured Lentimicrobiaceae bacterium
CTTTTGCGAGGTCTTTGTCCTCATAAGCAACAAGCAGGGCATCAATCTCAGCAGCCTTATCAAAAAGGCTCAATACATATGGGTTTCCAAAAAAATTGACAATTACTTTTCCGGGCTGAAGTTTCAATTTATTGATAAAACGAAGTGCATGTTCCGAAAGCCCAAAATTCCTTCCGGCTGATTGGCTTGTGTTGTGAACTCCAACAATAACAAGGTTGTAGGTTTCCAATTTATTTAACATCTCTTCAACAGCAGTTTCGTTGGGTGTGGAAGGCACGTTATAAAAATCCATAGGTGCATAAAGCCCTAAACTATTATTGAATTCATTGTTGCTATTTACACCAATTGAAAGGGAAGCAATTTTCAAAGTATCGAGCCTTTGCAGGGGAACCAGCATATCATCATTTTTGACCATAGTAATTGCCTGCTCAAAAATCTTCCGGCTTAACAACTCATATTCCCGTTTGTTGATATCCTCAGTAATGCCTTTAGTGTCGATCACAGTGGACTGATTTAACCCAGCCTGATATTTAAACAACAATACCTTTTTACAAGATTCGACAAAGGCATCCTCATCGACCTTGCCTCTTTTAATTGCCTTTTTAATTTTCAAAATGGCTTTTGGAATATCCAAAGGAAGCAACAAGATATCATTACCTGCAGCCAGTGCCATCACTTCAATGTCACCGGATTTATGGTAATTGGTCACACCATTCATGTCGAGGGCATCTGTAACGGACAATCCTTCAAATCCCAATTTGGCCTTTAATATTTCCTCAACAGCCTTTGGAGATAAGGATGTAGCCATATTTTTACCATTATCGATGGCAGGAATGAACAAATGCGCGATCATAACCCCGCCAACATTTGCCTCGATAGCTTTTTTGAAAGGGTACAAATCGGTGCTGTCGATTTCTTCGATTGAATGATCGAGGATTGGCAAAGTATAATGGGAATCGCTGCCGGTGTCGCCATGACCAGGGAAATGTTTGGCAGTGGCAATCACACCAACCGACTGATGTCCTTTTATATAAGCAACACCTTTCCGGGCGACATTCTCGGGATCTTCGCCAAAAGACCTGAAATTGATAACCGGGTTTTTGGGATTGCTGTTCATATCGATAACCGGTGCAAAGTTCATCTGAATACCCAGCCGTTTGCATTGCCCGGCAATGGATTTTCCCATTTCAAAAACGAGGGTATCATTTTGCATGGCGCCGAGGGTCATCTGTTTGGGAAAGGAATAGGCACTATCGAGCCTCATGCCCAGCCCCCACTCAGCATCAATGGTGATTAAAAGTGGGGTTTTGGCTTTGCTTTGCCAAAGATTTGTCAATTCGGCCTGGCGTGTTGGGCTGCCCTGAAAAAATGTCAAACCTCCAACATTGTACTTTTCGATAAGCTTGCTTATGCTGTCATTAAAACGCTTATCTTTATTTGAATAAGTGCGGATAACAAAAAGCTGGGCTATTCTTTCATCAATCGATAAGGAGTTGTAAACCGAATCGACCCAATGAAGAGCTTCGACATCAGTATTTTCTGATTGTTGTTGCAGAGTCAAATCCGACTGTGTATAGGCTGCGCTTGTGAGACCCCAAATTAGCAGCAGCACAATGATCGACTTAATAATATTCTTCGTCAATTGACTTCAGTTTAAATTTTTAACCATAAAAAACCTAACAGGTTTTAAAAACCTGTTAGGTTTAATTAAAGGATTTTTACAAGTATTATTGCAAATATTTCAGATGAAATTTCATCAAATAATTTCTACCTCGAAAACATCGAAGCAACTTCATAGGCAATCTTGCGGTTATAATCGGAAGCAATTTGCTTGTAATTTACCAGGTCAACAATGGTTCCGATAAAGCAAAGACCGGCAGTGAAGAAATAAAGAATTCCCAAACCGATTTGATCAGTAAGAAATCGTTGAATCCCGGCTATACCCATAAATCCAGCCAGCGTTGTAAGTAGAATCATGTTTGGGTCTCTGCGCCGCGAACGATAGATGTTTGCAAAATTGCGTGCTTTTTCATCATCAAAATCTTTGAAGAGTTCGCCCAGATAATGTAATTCGCTTCCATCCACTTCGGGAAGATATTTAAAAACTGTATTCATAATTAGTTAATTTTAAATGTTTTGTATTTTATTGCATTAAACGTCAAAGTCACTATTCGAAAAACGATGATAAAAATAGCAATAATCCCCAAAGGGTGGCAATTAAAAGAATCAACAAAGTTTCCATTGAGGGCATGCATACATGAACGGCCAAGGCCACAACCGGGGCAGTGCTCAAAGCCAAGTTTATCGAGGGGGCATAGACTTATGCTGTGATTGTCAGGGCTTGAAAACAACAAAACCAGCAATATCCCTGCCCAGGTCAACAATTCCAGGTTGGCCCGAATGACTTTTATTATGTTGATAATTTTTGTTTTCAAAGGGGAAGATGTGGGTGGGTGGAATTGTTAAATTGTT
>CAZBDF010000281.1:2572-4021 GCA_964490385.1 uncultured Lentimicrobiaceae bacterium
GATAATTTTTGTTTTCAAAGGGGAAGATGTGGGTGGGTGGAATTGTTAAATTGTTTTATGGTTAAATTGTTAAACTGTTAAACTGTTAAATTGTTAAACTGTTAAACTGTTAAATTGTTGAAGTGTTGAATTGTTATATGGTTGAAGTGTTGAAGTGTTGAAGTGTTGAAGTGTTGAATTGTTATATGGTTGAATTTTTGAATCTTTGAATCTTTGAATCTTTGAATTGTTGAATCTTTGAATTGTTGAATCTTTGAATTTTAAGATCGTTGAAGTATTGAGGTATTTGTTTATAATGAGCCTTTCGGAAAATCAAATAACATTCACCTCCATCTCCAGTTCAATATCATATGCATCCAACACTGAGTTTTTGATATCACTTGCCAGTTCAAAAATTTGCTGGCCTGATGCATTGCCATAATTCACTAAAACCAAAGCCTGCGAATGCCACACCCCGGCATCACCGCGCCGTTTACCTTTCCAGCCCAACGAATCGATGAGCCAGCCGGCAGCAATTTTATAATGGGTTTTGTCGATAGGATAAGCGGCAAGATCAGGATTGCTATCCAAAAGTTTGTAATACGTGCTTTTGTCAACGATGGGGTTTTTAAAAAAGCTACCTGCATTTCCTACATCTTCAGGGGCAGGAAGCTTTGAGGTCCGTATGGTGCGAACCGCATTGCTGATGGCTTGAATTGAAACTTCCCTTACTTCCATATTTTTCAGTTCCTGCTCAATACTGCCATATTTAATATTAAACTGTGGATCTTTTAATAATTTGTAAGTTACTGAAGTGATGATGTATTTCCCTTTGTGTTCCTGTTTAAAAATACTATCGCGATAGCCAAAACAACAGGCATTCTTAGCAAAAGTTTCTTTTCGTCCTGTTTCCAAGTTAATGGCCTCCAACTCACTAAAACAATCCTGTTGCTCAACACCATAAGCTCCGATATTTTGGATTGGTGCAGCACCCACATTTCCGGGAATCATCGTAAGGTTTTCCATACCACCCCAATCATTCTCCACGCAAAATTTCACCAAATCATCCCAAACTACACCGGCATTGGCCTTGATAAGAACATGATCATTATTGTCTTCAATCAATTCAATACCTTTAGTAGCCAACTTTATCACCACCCCGTCGAAATCGCGGGTAAATAAAACATTGCTTCCGCCATTGAGGATAAGTTTTGGATAGCGTTTGTAGTTATCTGACTGAATGACTTCAAGGATTTGAGTATCATTTAAAACCTCCACAAAATACCTTGCCCTGGCAAAAACACCAAAGGTATTGTACTTTTTAAGCGGATGATTTTCTTTGATTTTCATTTTTAAGCGTAATAACTATTTTCAAAATAAGTTTAAAACAAGCTGATAAAATTTGAGAAATAAACTGGCTCAATGTTGCAGGTTTCAAGTTTCAAGTTTCAAGTTGCAACCTGTAACCTG
>CAZBDF010000281.1:4121-6558 GCA_964490385.1 uncultured Lentimicrobiaceae bacterium
AACCTGCAACGGCGCACATAGTTAATATATTTGCAAAGGTATCTTTTTAAGAGTCCAATAGTGTAAGCAATAATATTGCACATTTGCATCGCTAAATTAATACTATTCCCATTGCTCCCCGGAAATTATCTATTTTCGCGTTGAAAAAAATACATCCTTGAAAAAAGCCATTGTTTCTGTAATAAACGACCTGGTAACAGACCAACGGGTAAATAAAAACTGTAATGCGCTGGTAGAGTTAGGTTTTGAAGTATGCCTGGTTGGCCGTAAAAAACGTGATAGCTTGCCATTGCCCGGACGAAACTACCGGATGCACAGGATGAATTTACTTTTTGAGAAAGGCCCATTTTTTTATGCCGAGTACAATTTCAGACTATTCTTTTACCTGATTTTCCATAAATCAAACCTTCTTTTTTCCAACGATTTGGATACGCTGATGCCAAATTATTTGATCCACAAATTGAAGGGTGTCCCTATAGTTTACGACAGCCATGAATACTTTACTGAGACTCCCGAACTGGTCAACAGGAAATTCCCTCAGGGTGTTTGGAAAAGAATTGAAAAATGGATATTCCCAAAGCTGAAAGATGTAATTACAGTAAACAAATCGATAGCAAGACTTTTTAAAGAAAAATATGGGAACGAGGTTCACGTAGTAAGAAACATTCCACCAACACGTGCATCAGTTAAACCATTGACCAAAAGTCAACTTGGCCTTCCCGAAAACGTGCCGATCATTCTTTTGCAGGGTGCCGGCATCAATATCCAACGTGGTGCCGAGGAATTGGTCGAAGCAATGCAGTTTGTCGAAAATGCCCATCTTTTGATAATCGGAGGTGGCGATGTAATTGATATCCTGAAGTCGATGGTTAAAGAATTTGAGCTGTCCGAAAGGATAACTTTCATCCCAAAATTACCCTTCGAAAAATTACAGCAATATACCATGCTGGCCGATATTGGCTTAACGATTGATAAGGATACCAACATTAATTACCGCTACAGTTTGCCCAACAAACTCTTCGACTACATTCAATCGGGCGTGCCTGTGTTGGCATCTCCCCTGGTAGAAATTGCACAGATCATCGACAAATACCAGGTCGGTGAATGCATCGAAAACCACGAACCAAAAACTTTGGCAGCTAAAATAAACTCCATGATTAATAATAAGGAGCAGTTGTTGATTTACAAACAAAATTGCAAAGTATCTGCAAAGGTTTTGAATTGGGAAAATGAAAAGGAAAGATTGATAAAAATACTAGCAAAGTATGCCGGATAAACATTTGCATATCATCTCGTTTGACGTTCCTTACCCGGCAAATTACGGTGGGGTAATTGATGTTTATTACAAACTTGTAGCACTGAAAAAAGTGGGTATCCACATCCACCTGCATTGCTATGAATATGGAAGAGAACATGCTGAAGAACTTGAAGCTCTTTGCGGAAAAGTTTACTATTACCCCAGGAAATCCGGATTGTTGGCAGCGGTATCAATAACACCCTACATCGTTAAAAGTCGCCAATCAAAAGCTTTACTGGAAAATCTATTGAAGGATAACTATCCAATTCTTTTTGAAGGCCTGCACACCTGCTCCTATCTTAATGCCCCGGAATTGAAAGACCGGAAGAAAATCTATCGCGAAAGCAACATCGAGCACCATTATTATTTCCATTTATTTAAAGCTGAAAAGAATTATTTCAAAAAGTTGTATCACCTCAGCGAAAGTGTGAAACTTAAATTCTACCAAAAGAAGTTAAAATATGCCGGCTTGATGTTAACGATTTCGCAAACTGATACTGAATACCTGAAAAAACGTTTTCCGGATGGTAACATTGAATACCTCCCCAGTTTTCATCCAAACGAAAAATTTACCATTATTCCCGGGAAAGGCGAATATGCCTTCTACCACGGAAAACTTTCGGTAACCGAAAACTACAATGCTGCTGAGTATCTGATTAAGGAAGTTTTTGCAGGATCAAATAAGAACTTGCTAATTGCCGGAATGGACCCACCAGAGCATTTGAAGAAATTGACTGAGAAGCATAGTAACATTGAACTCATTGAAAATCCGAATAACGACAAGATGCATGATCTTGTCAGGAACGCACACATCAATGTACTGGTTACTTTTCAGGCAACCGGATTAAAATTAAAGCTATTGAATTGTTTGTACCAGGGACGCTTTTGCCTTGTCAACCCTGATATGGTGCAGGGCACCGGATTGGAGTCCTTGTGCGAAATTGCCGGAAATGCTGATGGGCTGAAAATGAAAGTGGAAGAACTTTTTGCAAGAACGTTCAATACCACAGAAATTGATGAACGCGAGAAACTGCTCAACAAGAAATATTCGAATGAAAAGAATGCTGAAAGGTTGATAGGACTATTAACCTGAGTTCGATATAACGCCAACGTTTATCGTGTTGAAATTCAATAGCCCTG
>CAZBDF010000282.1:0-6557 GCA_964490385.1 uncultured Lentimicrobiaceae bacterium
CCCAATCTCCCCTAATTTTGTGAAATTGTGAAAATTTAGATAGTCATGCTTTTTGCTATGAAATTACAGGGCTTAGTATATGAATTTGTAACAGGGGGTGAAGAATCTGCTATTTTGAGAGTTTTTAATCACTATAGGTACAATTCCCCGAGACTTGTCTTTTTAAAATAATATAAGGATGTATCAAAACTTTCGTCCATTCTGTAAACAGTACCGAGGTTTGAATAATTAATTCCTTCCCATATAGGTCGGTCTAGTAATTTATTTCAATGGATTTACCGAAAGTAGAAAAATGGGAAGTAATACTTTTGGCATTTCATAATAAAGCCCCGATCCATCCCGCCGGTATGGCGGACAAACGAACCGGAGCTTTAAAAAAATCAGGGCGTGACTTAAAGTAACGCACTAACTATCTAAGCAAAATTTTATTCAATCACCAGCTTCCTGGTAATTACGCTATCATGTGTGAATATTTTTACGAAATAGATTCCGGAATCGAATTCTGAAACATTCACATTCAGGATTTTTGAGTTGGAATTGATTTCGTGAACAAGTTGCCCTGCCTGGTTGATTACAGTAAGGTGCGAAATCTCAGCTTTGGATTGAATTTTCACCTCATTGCTCGCAGGATTGGGGCTGATGCTTACTTGTGAGTATTGTACCTCATCAAGGCCGGTGAGTATTTTTGCAGGCTCCAGGTAAAATGTTTGGCTTACATTTTCGCCATCAATAATCACTACATCAGCTACAGTACCGGTTTCGTAACCAGAAGACTCGCAGGAGACAGTATAGGTGCCTACGGGCAGCAACATATTGTAATGTGCACCAAATGGCGTTTCAGTAGTATATACCTGATCATCTGCATCAGTAGCAGTAATCATTGCAGCATCAATGGCCAGGTTGGTTTCGGCATCGCGTACAAAGCCCTGTATTTTACCCTCTCCCACAGTTCCCGCAACTATAACGGTATAATCTTCCACTTCACCAAATGAGAAGCTATTTTCGCAAGCACTGGTAGGATTAGACGAGTATTTCAAAAATGCCCGCATCCTTACTGATCCAGGAACTGCATCAGCAGGCACCAATACACTTGTAGTTAGAGTTCCTGGGCCATTGGTTTCCCCTAAATCATAGCTTTCTCCCGGATCATCAAAATCACAGTCCTGGTTCCAATCGAAATACACCCAGTAATTTTCATCCCAGTTCCCTGTAGATCCACAAGTTATGGATACATCATGAGTTGATCCCGCATCAACTTCCGTAGATATGGAGGTAAAATCTGTATAACCTGCTCCTACCACCGATGAATTATCTATGGTGTTGAAGGTCACATTGCTGATCCACTCATCAGTACCATCATCACCCACTGCCGGGCAATAAACACAAGTAATAACATTGATATAATCCACTTTTGTTTCACTGTCCGATCCGGCAACATTTGAAACATCAAGGGTTACTGTATAGAACCCAAGTTCAGCAAATTGAACTTCAGGGTTTTGTGAATTTTCATCAGTTCCATTAACAAATGAAAATGTTGCTGGGGTAATTGTCCAGGTCCATGATGACGGGCCACCATAAGTAAGATCAGTAAAAATCACATCTGCATCTGGAACCGGGCTTGTGTTGGAAGCTTCAAAATCAGCAATCGGTGCCGGGATACCAATTGTAAAATTGCGAATAAAATCATCGCCACCTGTTCCGTTTTCATCACCATCCAATGGAGTGCCAAATGGGTTGGTTAAACCACCAGATACAAAACGAATACGATGTAAGCCATCGATAAATGGAGAACCGGAAACTTCAAAAGTTAAGTAGTTGGTTCCTAACATATAGGTAGTAGAAGTATTAAGTGTGTATAAAACATCATCACCATTACCAAAAGTGTTATCCGGGCCGGCACCTCTTAGCTCGTAATTAGCATTATTATTAACTGTTGCAGGATCCATTACTTGAGAAAAAGCCACGGTGAACCCGTCAACCTCATCGGGGGTAACTGTACTTCCTTCAATCGGCATTCCTTCGGTCGATTTAAGAATGGGAGCCCCAAGCGTGGTTGACATGGCCGAATAGGTGTTAACCCTTCCTGCTCCGAGGAGTCCGGCATATGATGGATTTACACCGTCAATATCATCGGCAGTAGCTAATAATTGGGCCGCCACCTGGTAGCTATTCCAGCTTGGGTGGGCTGACCATATCAGGGCAGCTGCACCAGCAGCATTGGGTGATGCCATACTGGTACCCGATTTATAACCATATCCATTTGATGTTATGGTGGAATAGATGTCACTGCCCGGAGCAGAAATATCCATACCCGTCCCATAATTGCTAAAACCACTCTTCACATCCGAAGCATCTGTGCTTACCGTCAGTAAGGTCTGGTGAAAGGCTTGGCGAGCGGGATTTAATTCGCTGCCATTTCCACCCGAATTAAAATGTAACACACCGGCATCGTGCATATATTGCATACCAGCAGTAAAAACAGGGTCACCGACCCAACCATTGATATTATAACTTGTATTAACAACATTTGCCCCATTGTCGGCGGCATAAGTAAAAGATGCGTTGCAAACTGCAGCTGTCCATGAACCAACGCCATAGAATTGTATGGGTAATATAGTTGAATGTCCTGAAACACCTGCAATCCCGATAGAATTATCGGTTCGCCCTGCAACAATACCTGATACGTGTGTTCCATGATCATCGGAATTTGAATTTGGATTGGGGTTATTGTTTCCAGAGGCGAAATCCCAACCATTCACATCATCAATATAACCGTTATTGTCATCATCAATTCCATTTCCAGCTATCTCCCCGGGATTTACCCAAATATTCGGGTTCAAGTCGCTATGTGTAACTTCTACTCCATCGTCAGTAATTCCTAACATGATATCGGGATTGCCATAGGTAAAATCCCATGCCAGGTCGTTTTGCATCAATGGATGATGGTATTGTAAACCATAACTCGGATCATTGGGAACGATTTCACGAGGGTCTCCCTCAAAATAAAAATTTGGGGAACTCCAAAGGATATCGGGGTTTCCATCCAGGATTTGTATGGCTTCAAAAACGTCCATATCCTCCGCGAGAGATAAGTGTACCAGCGAAACACACTTATTTGCAGTTTGTTCCTTAGTCATCAGATATGAGATAGGCACTACTATTTCGTTTCCGAAAAATTGGGACCAGTTATAATCACGAATCTGGTTTTTTGCACTTGCCTTTGAGCCATTCAGTTCAACAGCCACAACAATTTCACCCTGCATGTATGGATGGTATTTGGCACGCTCAATCATATCCCCCGGAGTAACAGCATGCATCGTAAAAGCATCACTTATCGCCTCTGGGGTGTAAGATTTTATTGCGGATTTTTCCTGTCCGATAATGGGAGAGCAAATTAAACTAATTACTAAATAAAAAATGATTGGCAATGATGTAATAGCCGTTTTGGAAATTTGTTTCATGATAAATGGAGTTTTGAAGTAGTTATACAAAAATTTAATTATTAATACTTTATGCAAAATTTTCTTTTTATTTATTTCGAACACAACAATTCGGATTATGGACTTGTTGACTTTCTTAATATTTTGCCAAAAATACATCAATTTATTAATTGACAATTGTACATAACAATCAATTGACGCAATTGTTTAACTATATGTAACTAATCAGTCTTATAAAACGCTTGATCAAATTGTTCATCCCCTACGGGGAACCCCAGATTGCACACGCAATTGGTTTTGCTACAATACTCAATCGCCTACGGCGAACCCGCTTCGCAGCGAGGCGAGTTCCACGTAGTGCTCGCCTCGCTGCGAAGCGGGGATACAGTATTGTAGTTTAATTTGACCCGACACCTCGTTATTCCTTGTAGGGGTCGACGGATTAGTTACAAACCTGGAAGATACTTTTACAATTAAATAAACTTCTTGTAAATAAAGTTTTCAAGCCTTCGTTCCACATCCTTATCACCGCGGCCTGAAAGGTTGACCACTGCAAGTCCTTTCTTGTCTTTCATCACTTCCATTGCCATAGCCACTGCATGTGCTGATTCGATGGCTGGAATAATCCCTTCTTTTCTTGAAAGGGTTACATAAGCGTTGACGGCATCCTGGTCAAGAATGGGTTGGTAGGTAGCTCTTTTTGATTCCTTTAGAAATGCATGTTGTGGGCTGATGCCTGGATAATCCAGTCCGGCAGCTATCGAATAGGAAGTTGTAGGGTTTCCTTCCTCATCAACCAAACAATAACTGTAAGTTCCCTGGAAAACACCTGTTTTACCAAAGGAGAGTGTGGCTGCTGTTTTGGGGACCACTCCTTGTCCGCCACCTTCAGCGCCGTAAATTTTCACATCTTCATCATTCAAAAAGCCCTGGTACAAACCAATGGCATTAGAGCCTCCGCCCACGCAGGCAAAAATACTGTCGGGCAGACGGCCTTCAGCTTCAAAAATCTGGTTCCTGGCTTCCTGGCCAATCACACTCTGGAAATAGCCCACCATGTTTGGATAGGGATGTGGTCCCACCTGTGATCCCAACATGTAAAATGAATCTGGGTTTTGAATAAAATAACCCAGGGCTTCGTTCACGGCATCTGCCAGGGTTTGGGTGCCCGAGGTTGCCGGGATCACTTCGGCATTCAGTAATTTCATCCGGCTCACGTTGGCCGACTGGCGCTCAATATCCACAGAGCCCATAAACACCTTGCACTTTATACCAAATAGTGCGGCGGCGGTTGCTGTGGCAACTCCGTGCTGTCCGGCACCGGTTTCGGCAATAATTTCCTTTGCCCCCATACGCTTGGCCAATAGCACCTGACCGATGGTATTGTTGATTTTGTGTGCACCGGTGTGGTTCAGGTCTTCACGTTTCAGGTAGATTTTGCTGCCTACCTCCTTGGATAAATTGGCCGCGAAATACAAGGGTGAAGGCCGTCCCACATATTTCTTCAGGTAATGGATAAATTCATCCTGAAATTCCTTGTCATCTTTAAATTTAAAAAAGGCCTCCTCCAGGCGTGCTAGGTTACTGTGTAGTGCAGGTGGTACGTGTGCCCCACCAAATTCCCCGTAAAAGCCGGGTTTAATGTTTGTGTACAATTCTGATAATGGTCTTACTTCCATGATTCTGTTGTTTTAAATTTGTTAATTATGTATTTATTTAGCTACTGTTTTCGATAGAAACGGTTGTGCTTTATGTTATCATTTGTGTCATTCGGCTTCGCCGTCATAAGCTTCGCTGTCATTAGTTGTCATTTTGCAATTCTTTAATTTAAGTAATGATTTATGACCATCAAAAGTCTATCACCATTTTACTACCGTATTAAAATTTTTGCACAAAAAAAGGCCGGAGAATAATCTCCGGCCTTTTCATTTAATATAAAAATGGTGACGATCTATTCAACTTCTCGAATAAATTTACACCACCACCAAATATTTTGAATGTTTATCATTTTGTCTTGTTTTGAGCGGCAAATATATTTTATTTTTTTAATAACACTAATAAAAATGAAAACTTTTTCAATTATTCACAAGCTGGAAAACTAATTGTTGCTTCGGCTGACATTTTTACAAAATAAGCTTTTCCGGGTGTAAGTGTTAGTAAGGTGTTGATGCCCATAGCCGGCCAGTACAAATTAGTCCCGGCAACTTCCTGGATGATAATTGCACTGGAAACCACACTGCTAAAAAGGGCTTCGGTATCCACATCACATGATGAAAGAACAGGGATGAGGGTCCATCCGGCGGCAAGCATCAAATCCGTCTCTTCATAATTATTGCCTAAAATTTTGAACTGGCAATCGCTGTCCACTTTAACCATGTATCCTGAGTTGTTGTCCCAATTTACGATAGTATTCACCTCCATTGATGGCACATAAGCACCATAAAAATTTTGCAATATTACCAACTCATCAACGATAGGGTTAAACATATATTCCACATCTGCATCAACAGGTAACATGTAGCTCGAAATCCCGGTCCATCCGGTACTTAGGGAAATATCCTGTCCGGTTAAGTTGATGTTAGCAAGGTTATTTTCGTAGAGGCTGGGATTGAGGTAGGCGATGGGGTTGGTTGAAGAAAGGTCCTGCCGGTACTGTCCACCATTCATCAGTAACCCGTCAAAGGCAATGCCGGTAATCTCACTGGCATCAGCAATATCTATCTGAAACCTGAGCAGGCCAGTCCATTCAGTTGTAACTTCATTAAAATATGTAGCACTTCCGTTTTGGTCCAATTCTTCTGTAGCTTCGGTAATTATTGCAATTTTTGCATCAGTATTGTCAACTATATTTACAACCTGGTAATGATCGGCCATTAGGTCGAGTGCAGTAACAGTAATTTTTCCGTTGGCAACAATATCGGAACCAAAAGCCATTGTATTGTAATCGAGGTAAAGCTGCAAATCCCGTTGGAAAGTTCCCGCATCATCAGCTTTTACATCTACATCAAATTGCAACACATCAGGTGTGCCTGTGATGACATAAGGGCTTGAAATCCGAAAACTTAGCTGCGTTTGCGAAAACAGGCAAGAGCTAAGAAAAATCATTAAAACAGTAAG
>CAZBDF010000283.1:0-6524 GCA_964490385.1 uncultured Lentimicrobiaceae bacterium
GGGTGCACGACAAATCGCACAGTAAGGTTTCTGCGCGGATCAATTGTACTCAATACCCTGCAATTCAACTCATAATAGATGAAAGCTAATTGTCCGGCCCCAGCGGGGCCATATGTTGGTAAAAACCCTCAGCCTTCATGCAAAACCGCTCCGGAGGTGCAGCCTGTCCCTATGGGAGAATGTTTCATACTCAAGGAGAAAATACATCGCACCACTACGTGGCGCCCTTTTCAATAAGGGCAATATCTTCCACCAATATTCGGCTCCTCTGGAGCCAAAACATACTTAAATCCTGTTTGTTTCCAATAAGAATGCAATTTGTCGTGCACCCGGGCAAACGGGCACTTCTACAAATTAAAAATTGGTTTATTAATTGCTATCTGCCTTAATCATTAGCCAATTAGGCACACTCAAATTCCATTTGATGGCCGCTGCACGAATGACAAAGATGAGTACTATACAAGAAATACCACATACATAATGATACTCCGGAAGATATTATTTACTTATTACATAGAGCGTACAACCCAACATTACCGGAACGGCATAGAGTTCGCGCGACATCAATAAAGTTGGCCTGCCTGCCAGCACATCACGAAGAAGTCCACCCCCTATGGCTGTAATTATACCCAATAATATGGGAGCACGCGGTAAGCCGAAACCAAGATCCCACACCTTATCTGCCGCCATAATGGCGAATAAAGAAATCCCTGCCGCATCCATATAGCTGATCAAATCGTTGATATGTTTGTTTGAAAAAAGTGTTCTTCCATAGAAGGCAATCACACTAAAAATCAAAGCTACCCATATATAATATTGTTCATCGGCCCAGAATACCGGGACACCAAGGGTAATATCCCGAATGGTACCTCCACCAACTGCAGTGATAATTCCCATTACAGAAGCCCCGAACAAATCGATTCCCTTGTGCGAAACTGCTAAAACAGCAGAAACAGCAAAGGCTACAGTTCCTAACATGCCAATCCAAAAGCTATACGTTTCCATAATATTATTTTACGTAGTTGAGTTTTTTTGTCAATCTTAAAATAGCAGATTGAGACTCATCACATGTTCCGATACAGGCTTCAAATTGTTGGCGTAATTCATCCTTGTTAATTGTATCATCTGAACCAATTAGCACAATTTCTGTTTTTGGTTTTTCAGTCCCCCACTTACCTAAATCGTAAATTTTAGATCGCTTGCCAACCATTTGCATAACAAACTTATATGTTGGCAATTCCTCGATAAAAACAATCCCTTTTGCACGATATACAGTTCCGGGCAATTGCTCTATTGCTATACGTAAACTGGGAAGCGATAAAGCTTTGTCACATGTCCAATTCCAGGTTGAAAAATCATGATGATGTTTGGGCTTGGCAATTGAATAGGTAGTTTTAGAAATATTTTTCTTGTCATGAAGGTTTTCAAACAACAGTTCCAAAGGAATCTTCCCGTAATTGGCTTCTACCAATCGAGACATAGGAGCAATTTTCAGAATCTGTTGTTGAAGATTCTCCCGTCCTGATTCGCTGATAAGATCCAGCTTGTTTAATACTAACACATCAGCTGCTTGGACTTGTGCTACAGCCAATGCTGCCATTTCTCCATCCAGTTTTTGAAATTGATCAGAATCAATAACAGCAAGTATGCTGTTCAAGGTCAGATACTGCTGAAGTTCAGGCAAAAGAAATGTATTGGCCACCTGCGTAGGGTCAGAAACACCGCTGGTTTCAATAATCACGTATTCCGGCGGATTTGCTTGCTGGGTAATTCCCAGACAAGCTGAAATCAAATCATCTCTTATATTGCAACATACACATCCATTGGCAAGATTAATGGTTTCTCCCTCTACACCCACCACCAGTTGGGCATCGATATTTATACTGCCGAAATCATTGACCAACACTGCGGCTCTGATGCCGTGATTTTCGGATAAAATATAATTCAGCAGCGTGGTTTTCCCTGCTCCCAAAAAGCCCCCGATAAGAATTACCGGGATTGAATTGGGAGTAAAGTGATTCACGCTGCTGTTTTTACTTTCTATTGCCATTATGATTTATTCAGATAAAACTGGATTTCTTACAGCTTTTCCTGGGTAAACACCTTCAATAAGTTTGGAGTCTTTTACTACAGGCGTTCCATTTACAATTACATAAGGAATACCGGAGGATACAAGAGCACCATTTTCTCGGGTAGAGTTATCGGTTATGGTATCGGCATCAAAAACGACAATATCGGCATCGCAGCCAACCTGCATACGTCCTTTTCTTGTCATCTGTGGAATACCGCAGTCTCCCATAAATTTTGCCAGTTGGTAGCTCGTTTTCTCGACAGCTAACATGAGAGGCATTACTTTCTTATCGCGTGCATAACGGAATATTTTAGCAAATGTACCAGCATTACGTGGATGGCCATGCGCCTCATTATCGGGGCAGTCGTAGGGTACGGTTGTGGCACCATCGGGATTATCATGTCCTCCATCGCCATCAATATAGGGTACAGCATCACTTCCGACACATACACTTGGCCATGCCATAGCTTTTACCATATCCTCCTCCTTACAATGTTCGAACATGATCGTCGCGCCCGGCTCCTTCTTCACTTCCTCCTCGTAGGTCTCCTTGGTCAGTGGCTTCATCGTCTTTACCAGGGTTATATCTCCATAGTCATGGCCCATGTTGTTCTGGTAATTGTCAGGATGCAAATAATCAGCCATCATGACGGAAGAACCAAAGGTGTAAGGGTATAATTCGAGAAGGACATTCTTGCCAAGCTCCCTGACTTCATCAACCATTTTGGCAACTTCCTCAACCTCGGTTAATACCTGAGCATGATAGTGATGTACTAACAATCCGGCATTAAACATCGTTGCACTCGCAATGGCTTCCAGGGTCCCTAATATCCCTTCGGTGGGTAGTGCCATACTGGAAAAACGTCCGTGTACTGTAGCAAAAAGCCCATGTTTTCCTGCCAGTCGCCAAGCCTGGTTTACTTCATAAGAATTCAATCCGGCAGTTGCATATCCGATGGGGGTACCAACACCCAATCCACCCAGTTTGATTCCGGCTTCAATTTTTTCAAGGATTTTCTCTAATTCATCAGGTGATGCACAGTGTACGGACCAGTGACTTTTTGATTTCCACATCTCCAGAAATAGGTTTCCGGTGGTTGTCGTAATATTACTAAACACCTCGTCGCGTATTGGCAGATGACCAACGGAAGCTCCATAGTTAGATATTGATTTACCATCCAGGCGATCATACCAGACATCCAAAGGCCAGGCACCTGCTTCAAGGTCTAGCTGTGTTGTTCTACCATCTAAGATTCCTTTTTTAACACCAAAAGCATCATTTGCCGAATGGGTATGACCATCGATAAAGCCAGGTGCAACAACCAGACCCTTGGCCTCAATTGTTTCTTTTCCTTTAATTGCATTTTTAGTAATGCTTGCAATCTCACCATCTTTCACGCCTACATTACGTACAGCGTCTAGTCCGGTTTCGGGGTGCATTACCCGGCCACCGTTAATTACTAAATCGTACATTTTTTCGCTCATAACTTTAATTTTTAATTATTTGGGAAAATCTGCTTCCATTCATCTTTCATATTTACAACATGCCATCCACCTTCGTCAGCGGCATTGAGCGATGCATTGTCTTTTTCGGAATAGGCGTATTCACGAACATCATCATCGTGGTTGATCAATAGTTGGAAATTTGGCAGGGAGTTCGATGCACAATAGCCAAGCATTTCAATATCGCCACCAGTACGGACATTCCCACTTGAGAATATGGGAACACGTCCAATATGCAGATCAATTACCTGCCTTATCATTGTTAAGTAATTTATCTGCTGTTTTCATCAATTGCCATTGACCATTTACTTGTTTAAATATGTTTTGTCCATTGCTGCCGATTACATTTTCGGGAACGATGCCATAAATATCTTCAGAAACCACGCGCATAAAATCAATCCCACCACCGGAACAGATATAAGTTTTAAACCCATTGGCACGGAGGTATTCCAACAACTCAACCATGGGCTGGTAGCATACTTTAGTCAAGGGTACATTGAATTTGGGATGTTTTTCATTATTGAAAAAATCCTGAACATAAGCATTAAAATCATTCAAGCTTACATCTGTGTGAGTGGCCAACAGCAATTGGGGCAGGGCTTTTCCTCCGCTCATATAATCATTAACCAGGTAATCCATGTCTCCATTTAAGGCAGCTTCGTATATTGAATCGCCTTTCCATTTGGGATGGTCGGGATACATTTGTTTTATCTGATAAAAAATATACGAAAACTGAACTACTGGTTGCTCGAACCAGAGTGTACCATCATTATCAAACGTGGCAATCCGTTCTTCGGGCTTTACATAATTTGGACCATTTTCGTTGGTCACATCATCAACAAACTGGGTGATGGCTGATTTTAGTTCTCCATCATTCCAGGATGGAAGTGGGTCAGATTGTTTGGTTTGTTTACTTGTACAGTTAAATACTGTTACCCCAACCAGGGCAATAATAATAAGTTGTGAAACTGAAGTTTTCATGTTTTTTATTTTTAATGGTTTATGATTACAATTTTACAAGAAATTAGATAATAGTCTTGAGAGCAAAATTACTTACACATTATACCTGGAACAACCCCCAAAAGGGGTAAAAAAGGGGAAGTTTTAATGTGTTTTCAATGTGGGTTAAGCGTATCAAATATGTGTGCCTCTTCTGATGAGGATGACTGTGGGTAAGTTTCAGATGAGATTCATCGTAATACTATCGATGATTGATGTTTAATTTTGGGTTTGACTAAGAAGCTTAAAGGTGTTGTGTGAATAGATTTCTCCCTTTGGTCGAAATGACAAAGTTGAAGTTTATTGGATTGGGAAAAGGGAATGCGGGCGCAGAGCGCCCGCATTCCCTTTTCCCACATAACATTCATGAACTTTGTCATTTCGATGGAGCGCAGTCCCGCACGTGCGGGAAGAAATCTATCCAAGCAAAAACTATCTTCAGAAGCTAATTGTGAAGAATCTATAATCAGAATAAGCCTTTTCCCAGGATAACAATGAATTTTTATTTTACCTATGGCTGAGAAATATTTGGTTGATGCAAAAATTTATTTGCTGCTTGGGGCTGGCATATTATCATTAGAATTACCATCAAGAATTTCAGCTCGCGTAGCAGTGACTATTGCTCCAAACAGGAAAATTGATGAGGTATAATATACCCAAAGCATGAGCACCAGTATGCTGCCAGCGGCTTCATAATAATTGGCAACCACACTTTTTCCGATAAACAATTCGATAAGGGATTTGCCGGCAACAAACAACAAGGCCGTAAGGAGAGCACCAAAGAGGGTATCTTTCCATTTGAATTTTCGTTGGGGCAGATATCTGAATAACAAGACAAACAGAACTGTGAGTGCCAAAACATCAAGAAGGACATTGTCAAAAATTAACAACCAGCCCGGATCGTGTCCCAGCCCTTCCTGAATATATTTTCCAAAAGTTGCGACCAAAGCTTCCATTACCATTGAAACGGTGAGGATAAAGGCAAAAGTGACAATCATGGCCACCGAAATAAACCTGTCGTAAATTACTCTCCAAATATTTTGTTTTACAGATTTCGCGCGTTTTTCTCCAAAAATAGAATTAAGGGCATTCTGCATAGCGATTAATACAGAAGATGAAGTAAAGCAAATAACGGCTAAACCGATTAAGCCACCCCACCAACCGGGCTTCTGGACGTTGATTTTTTCAAGTGTAGCTTTGAGTTGTTTTGCACCTTCAGTCCCGGTCAGCTTGCTGTACTGCTCAAATATAGCATCCTTCACCATCACTTCATCGTATATCAATCCGGAAATCCACAGCACAATAATAATTATTGCCGGCAGCGAAAATACCATGTAATAGGCAAGTGCGGCAGAATGTGTAATGGTATCATTGCGTCCGAACCTGGAAACCGATTCTTTAAGAATCTTCCAGTAGGATAAAAAAATATTGTTTTTTGTTGCCATAAGTCATCTCGTTTTTTACTACAAACTAACAATTTTTTTTCATCGAATGGAACGAATTACACAAATTTAACCTGCCTTTGGCGGGTGTTCATTCGATTAATCAGCGTAATGCCAAATATACCCCCAAATGAGTAATATAATTTTTTTCTTTTTCTCTTCTTCTACGTTAGAAAATATTTCCATAGCTATGGCTATGCAAATATTTTCTGCCTTGAATAAGAAAAAAATAATTCAATTTATTAATCAATCATTTGGAAATATAATTGGCGTAATTCGATGATAAATATTTTGACAGATGGAAATTTGTCGTGCCCCCATCTTTTTTTTTTCTTTTTTAACTGCAATGGGATGATAAAAAAGAAAAGGCTGTCCAAATAAAAAAGGACAGCCTCATAAACTTTGCTCACGTTCAATTTATTTCAGGCTAATCACAACCTTATCAATTTTTCCGTTGAACTTGCTCGATTCTGTATCATAATCGGTAACCGTCATGCTCTCCATATCCA
>CAZBDF010000284.1:0-6502 GCA_964490385.1 uncultured Lentimicrobiaceae bacterium
ACTTATGTATTTATTTAGTTGGTACTGGAATGAGACGAATCTATCTTGTAAGTAAGTTCAATTGTGTCATTTATCCGCCAGCCGGCGGATGTCATTAATTGTCATTTGCGCTTTGCGCGTCATTTTGTTTTCATTTAATGACTATCAATGACCATTTAATGACCATCAATGACATTTAATTGAAAAAAGATTCAATTTTAGCAAATCTATCAATCACCTAAACAATTACAAACTTATTTGCTAAGATTTAAAAATATTATATACTGCATAAAGTTACATGGCCTGGCTCAAAATGGCCTTGTTTATCTGCTTCGCAATCATGGGCCCTTCATAAATAAAGCCTGTGTAAACCTGCACCAGGTCGGCACCGGCATTCAATTTTTCGATGGCATCTTCCACAGTAAATATTCCGCCAACACCAATAATTGGGAAAGCCTTTCCTGATTTTTCGGTGAGGTAACGGATCACTTCCGTGGAACGGGCCCCGATAGGCTGGCCACTTAAACCGCCGTTGGCAATTTCATCAACTTTTTGTTTGTCGGTAGTTAAGCCATTTCTTGTGATGGTAGTGTTGGTGGCAACAACACCATCTATTTTTGTAGCAGCTACAATTTCAATCACCTCATCCAGTTGCTTTTCATTGAGGTCGGGTGATACTTTGAGTAGCACCGGTTTGGATTTAGGTTTTTGATGGTTAATTTTCTGAATCTCGTTGAGGATGGCGGTAAGGCTTTCCTGATCCTGCAACTCATGAAGGTCGGTGATATTAGGACAACTTACATTAACGACGAAATAATCAACATGATCGAAAAGCTTATCGAAAAGATAAACGTAATCCTCGATGGCTTTGTCGTTTGGGGTGGCAGTGTTTTTCCCGATGTTTCCACCAATAATAATATTGGTTTTGCGCTTCCTGAGATTTTTAATGGCTTCATCAACGCCTGAGTTATTGAAGCCCATTCGGTTTATCAGGGCTTTGTCTTTTGGCAATCTAAAAAGACGTGGTTGTGGGTTGCCCGGCTGGCCTTTGGGAGTTATCGTCCCCACCTCTACAAATCCAAAACCAAGGTTTGCCAGTTCGTTAAACATCTCAGCTTGCTTGTCCAGTCCGGCAGCAATGCCCACCGGATTTTTGAACTTCAAACCAAATACCTCACGTGCTAATTTGTGATCGTTAACTGTTGTAAATTTTCGGATTACCCAGGCTTTACCGGGGATCTTGAAAATGAACTTCAGGCCGTTTACTACCCAATGATGAATGGTTTCGGGTGAAAATAAAAAAAGGATTGGCCTGATCAGGGTTTTATACATTAGGCTTTTTCGGCAGCTTCTGTATCCTCACTATCATCTGCTTCTTTTGATTTTTCTTGAGCTGTTTCAGGGATATCTGAAGATTCTTCAACTGTTGCTTCCTCAGTGGTTTCTTCCTCAGCGGTTTCTTCTTCCTCAGTAAATTCCAGCATATCTTTTTCAACCAAGAGGTTATACCACATCACCAGTTTTTTGATATCCGAGGTGTAAACCCTGTCCTGATCGTACTCGGGAAGTATTTCAAGCATAAAAGCCTTTAACTCACCACCGCTTACTTTATGGTCGATAGCTTTTTTACCTTCATATTTTTCGTATATTTTTTTGAAGACATCTTCCAGGGGAAGGTCGTCATCAACCGTAAAAACGCTGATCTCGGCCAGGGAACTTATCCGTTCGTGCGCAAATGCGGGAAATCTTTTGCCGTCCAAAAGCGATTCTACTACTACACCTGCTTTGGTTTGGGCAATGCTGTTAAACAAACCCGGCTTTCCTGATATGGCTAATACTTTACTTAAATCCATGTGTTATTAAAATTTTGGCAAAAGTAATTATTCTAAACAATTAGGGATAAAAAAAATCAAGTTGCAGGTTGCATGTTGCAGGTTACAAGTTACGCGCATTATTCCATCAAAAGTGGATTGATCCCTGTATAGTTATGCGGGGTTATTTTTCGAAGCTCGAGTTTTATTGCATCCGAAATTTTCAGTTTATCAATAAAGTGATGGATGGATTCGATAGTGATTTTTTCGCCTGTTCTTGTCAATTCCTTAAGTGCTTCGTAAGGATTGGGATAACCCTCTCTTCGCAATATTGTTTGAACAGCCTCGGCTACCACGGCCCAATTATTTTCAAGGTCGTTGCTGATTTTTTGCTCATTAAGCAAAAGCTTTCCCAAGCCCTTCATCATCGAGTTATAAGCAATCATCGAATGGGCAAACGGAACGCCAATATTGCGTGTAGCAGTAGAGTCGGTAAGATCGCGCTGCAGCCTGGATATGGGCAGTTTGGCTGACAGATGTTCGAACAGGGCATTAGCAATGCCGAGGTTACCTTCTGCATTTTCGAAGTCGATGGGATTGACTTTATGCGGCATGGCTGATGATCCTACTTCACCTTTTTTAATTTTCTGTTTAAAATAATCCATCGAAATGTATGCCCACATATCCCGGTTCAAATCCATAAAGATTGTATTGATCCGTTTAAGGCCATCGAAAAAAGCAGCCATATTATCGTAATGCTCAATTTGTGTAGTTATCAGCTGCCGTTCGATGCCAAGATTTTTTTTCAGGAATTTGTTCCCAAATTCCACCCAATCAAGCTCAGGATAGGCTACATGATGTGCATTAAAATTGCCTGTAGCACCGCCAAATTTCCCGCTAAATGGAACTGCTTTCAGTAAATTTATCTGCTGCTCCAGCCTGTCAACAAATACCATTATTTCTTTTCCTAAAATGGTGGGTGATGCAGGTTGGCCATGGGTACGAGCAAGCATAGGGATGTTTTTCCATTCGCTGGCCAATTGATAGAGTTTCTCCTGTATTTCATCAAGCATAGGCCACAAACAAGCCCTGTATGCTTCCTTCATCGATATGGGCACTGCAGTATTATTAATGTCTTGTGAGGTAAGCCCAAAATGGATAAACTCTTTGAATTGGCTTATCCCTAAATCATCAAATTTCTCTTTAATAAAATATTCAACTGCCTTCACATCATGATTTGTGATCTTTTCGATGTCTTTTACACCTTGGGCATCCTGTTCAGTAAAGTCCTGGTAAATACTTTGAAGATGCTCAAACTTGGACAGGTCGAAATCCAATAATTGAGGTAGTGGAAGTTCACAGAGTGCAATAAAGTATTCAATCTCTACCTTGACCCTGTACTTTATTAGCGCGGCTTCAGAAAAGTAATTCTTCAATTCATCAACTTTGTTACGGTACCTGCCATCGACCGGGGAAATTGCATTAAGCTCAGATAAGTGTTCCATTGGCTTGAAATTTTATTGTTCGAAAATAGTTTTGCAAAGGTAGGGTTTACGCAAAAGCAAATGCAAGATGGAGAAAATTTGGGTATGGGATAAATTGTATTTTTGGTTCTACTGTTATTTTAATGGGTGAAAATATTTATCAGTTGTTTCATGAATAACTATATGTAATGCGTAAATGAGCCAATGCAAGAATGCTTGAATAATTGAAATGCGGAAAGTTTAGACATATTACTATTTATAATTCTAATTTGCATACTCTCGCATTGAAGCATTTAATCATTAAAGCATTTACCCAATTAGTTAAATTATCAAAATTTTTCATCTTCCATTAAATTCGTGGTAGTACCTTATTTTGTGATGTCTTCATTTAATTACTATCAATGACAACCAATGACAACAAATAACCATCAATGACCATCAAACAACATCAATAAATCTGTCACCTAAATAGCTACAATAGTAATTGCTTTAGATTTGCATCGGTTGTACGGATTTATTTTATCCGCTATATCCGTGCTGATCCGCGTTAGGTCTTCCCTTTGAATGCCTTGTTAAATTTGACATTCAATCCAATTGTATAAACATTGAAACCGTTTACACCTGCTGTATTCACGCTGTTGTCCAGCCTTACTTCGATGTAAGCATGAATATGTGGCGAAAAAGAAACTTCCCCTCCCAGCACATAATACTCCATATGGAATTCATCGTCGATGATTGCATTTTTAGTAGTGGGAACCTGGATATTCAGGCCGGCATAAGCCATAATCCAGGGTTTTATTTTGTAAGCTGTGTATAATTCATAACCCGAAAAATGATAGCCATAAACCAAACTTGTATCAGACAAATGTACGGGAATAACATCACCTCCGTTGATATTGTAATTAAAAGCTGCATACAATTTATTGCTTTTATACTTGATTCCAAAAATTGCTGTTAATTCGAAATCTTTTACATTCACAATATATTCCTCAGCCTCCTTTGAAACCCTGATGTCATTCACTGCTGCACCTATTTCAAGTTTTTTTAGAAATTTAACACTGATTGATCCGCCATAATTATCACGCATTCCGTTGAATTGCGCCTGCAAGTTAATACTTACAGGCCCTAATTTATTTCGATAAATCATCGACTTTGCAGCTCTTCCGGCACCAGTTTCACCACCATCGGTGCCTGTAAGATAGGTGCTACTAGCCTGGCCACCGAATACAATAAATTGGTCGGTCCATCCAGAAACATCGTAATAAGCACTCCACTGTTTTCCAACGGTTAATGTTCCGAATTTATTAAAATCAATTCCCATGTAACCAAGCCTTGTAGTAAAGGCTGGTGTTGTTTCATCGAACAATGCATCAGGAATATTTTGATCGGTAACAGCACTTGCATTGAAGGAATAATTGTTGTCAACAAGGTTTACTGCCCACTCCATATGCCCAAAAACTTTTATCTCATTTTCAAAAGCATAATCGAGATAGAGGCCCAATTTTGAACTGTTGTTTTGTACCTCAACTGTTTTCTTATAAAAAGCCAGTTGAGTACAAATCTCCCCATACACATTTGCTGAATCAAGAAAAGGGATATTTTGTGCATGAGCTGAAGAAAAGAGGAATAGAAAAAGTAAAGCATAAAAAGCTTTGTGCCATGAGGAAACCGTTATACAAACAAGCTTCTTTTTTTGATCGATTTTTTTTGGATTAAATCTAGTTAATAGGAAATTGTATGGCAAGGATTGGTTTTTCATTTTCGACTATTTTATTTCAACCAAACTCATTTTTTGACCAAATGTACTAAAAAACGTGAACCCGTATGCTCAACAGTTTTATAAAAATCAGGCAATGCAACCATGTTTCAATTTGAGAATTTTATTTCAAGCAAAATATTTTTTCCAGTAAATTGTACAAGAATAGACTATTAGTGCACAATAATTGCATCGAAGGAATAAAAAATTATTACATCTAATTTATCCCTATATCTTTGCAGGCAAATAAACAAAACAATTAAAACTACTAAAACTATTAATCGAGATGAAAGATTCAGGAAAACACGGTTTCTTAACACGTCAGGTACATGCCGGGCAAATAGAAGATCCCATGGGCAGCGCCACAGTTCCCATTTATCAAAGTTCAACATTTAAATTCAAAAGTGCCGATCATGGCGCGGCATGTTTTTCGGGCGAAGATGATGGTTACATTTACACACGCATCGCCAATCCAACCATTAAAGCACTTGAAGATGCTGTAGCCAATCTCGAAGGTGGTGTGGGCGGAATTGCCACATCGTCTGGTATGGCAGCTATTACAACTGTTTACATGGCATTTCTTGGGCAGGGAAAGCATATTATCAGCCACAACGCTTTGTATGGACCGGCACGTGTAGTTATGGAAACAATTTTTTCGCGTTTTGGTGTGGAGTATTCATATGTTGACACCACAAAAATTCAGGAGGTAAGAAAAGCGATTCGGCCTGAAACTGCAATGATTTATACAGAAACCCCTGCCAATCCAACCATTGGCATTACCGATTTAAAAGCGCTTGCAGAAGTAGCCCACGATATTGGTGTTCCATTGGTAGTTGACAATACCTTTTGCAGTCCCTACCTGCAAAGGCCCATCGAATTTGGTGCTGATGTGGTTGTGCACTCGATGACAAAATTCATAAATGGCCATGCCGATGTGGTGGCTGGGATGATTGTTGCAAAAAATGAAAAATTTTACAATATGATGCGCCCGGTAATGGTGAACATGGGTTGCAACATGGATCCCCATCAGGCTTACCTGGTACATCGTGGCCTGAAAACCCTGGGGATTAGAATTGAAAAAGCCCAGGAGTCTGCAATACAAATTGCTGAGTACCTCGAAAATCATCCAAAAGTTGACTGGGTGAAATATCCCGGATTGAAATCTCATCCACAATATGAACTCGCACAAAGACAAATGGATGGCCCCGGAACGATGATTTCGTTTGAATTGAAAGGTGGCCTAGATTCCGGAAAAAGGCTCATGGATAACGTAAATTTAATTTTGCTTGCTGTATCACTTGGTGGTGTTGAATCATTAATTCAGCATCCTGCTTCGATGACCCATTCGAAGCTTTCGCACGAGAAAAAACTAGAAGCGGGGATTACTGATGGCTTGGTTAGATTTGCTGTAGGTATCGAAAATGTTGAGGATATTATGGCTGATATAGACCAGGCACTGGCAAAAGTTTAAG
>CAZBDF010000285.1:0-6494 GCA_964490385.1 uncultured Lentimicrobiaceae bacterium
AATTATCCGCCAAATTTATGAATATTTCCAAAACAAAAAACCCCGATCCGCAAATTAACGGACCGGGGCATTGCTTAAAAAATTACTAACCTAACCTTTACTCAATTACAAGTTTCTTTGTGATTACCTTATCATGAGAGAATATTCTTACAAAGTAGATTCCGGTTTCAATTTCTGAAATGTTTAGATTTATCTGATTCCCGAAAGTGTTTTGCTCAAGTATCAGTTGTCCTGAAATACTGACCAACTGTATTTTCTCCACATCAGATGAAGTATTGATGTGTACAATATCTCCTGCAGGGTTTGGATAAATATTTATTTCTTCCTTAGATGAAATATTTTCTATACCAACACTTAGAGGCCAGCCTTCGCCAAAACATACGTCATCATAATATGCTTCAGGGGCGCCATTGTCGTCATTACCATAATAGTTGATACCTCCGATGGTGAACTCATTGGCAAAATCTGTCATCAAATTGCCATCGAAATATACCTGGGCAAGGTCCGAATCAAGGTCGAAGTTTATTTCGACAAGTATCCACGTCCCGGGGGCATAATCAAAGGTGTCAGAACTTCCTCCTTCAAAATAGCCTGTACCATCGTCATTAAACCAGAGTTCAATGACCCATTCTTCTCCGGGGATTGGGGACGACTGCACATTGAAATATCCTGTTGCACCTTCTGCAATGTAGATATAATTTGAATAAAGCCATGCGCCAGTTTCGATGGGTTCATCAGCCAATTTAAAAACCACGTCAGCAATATTTTCAAAGATAACAAATGATTGGCCCGGGCTATGTGATTGATCATCGCTAACAAAGGTATCGTCGTCACCACCCGGGGTACCACTCCACGTAGTCCACATTCCACCTAATTGCAAGGCCAAAAATTCACCGGCATCCAAATCATCGAAGTTAAAACAACCGGCGGGAGAAATAGGATTCCCCTCACCAAAACAAACGTCATCGTAATAAGCCTCAGGAGGGCCATTGTCGTCATCACCATAATAGTTGATACCTCCGATGGTAAATTCATTGGCAAATTCTATCATTAAATTGCCATCGAAAAATACCTGGGCAAGGTCCGAATCAAGGTCGAAGTTTATTTCAACAAGTATCCACGTCCCGGGGACATAATCAAAAGTTTCTAAACTTCCTCCTTCAAAATATCCTGTACCATCGTCATCGAAATTGAGGTGTATTACCCATTCCTCTCCTGGAACTGGAGATGATTGCACATTGAAATAACCTGTTGCGCCTTCTGCAATGTAAATATAATGCGAATAAAGCCATGCTCCAGTTTCGATGGGTTCATCAGCCAATTTAAATACCACGTCAGCAATATTTTCAAAGATGACAAATGAGTTGTTTGGGCTATGAGATTGATCATCGCTTACGAAGGAATCATCGTCACCACCCGGGGTACCGCTCCATGTTGTCCACATTCCACCAAGTTGCAAGGCCAAAAACTCACCGGGATCTAAAGCATCGAAATTATAGCAGTCATCATTAGAAATAGGAGTGCCCTCACCAAAACACACATCATCATAATAAGCACCCGGGATTCCGCCTGAATCATCGGCCCAATAATCGATGCCACCTATGGTAAATGTATTTTCAAATTCTGTCATCAAATTTCCATCGAAAAAGACCTGGGCAAGATCTGCATCAAGGTCTAAATTTATTTCAATAAATATCCAGGAATCCATGGCATAGTCATAAGTATCTGCGCTTCCATTCTCAAAATATCCAGTACCATCATCGTTGAAATACATTTCGATGATCCACTCTTCACCGGGAACAGGATTTGATTGCACATTGAAATAGCCCGAAAAGCCACTTGGGACGTAAATATAATTTGAAAACAACCAGGCTCCTGTTTCAATGGGTTCCTCAGCTAACTTAAATACCAGGTCAACATCTGGGCCAACCACAAATGAGTTGTTGGGACTGTGAGAATAATCATCACTCACCATGGCATCATCGTCACCACCGGGTGTACCATTCCAGGTAGTCCAACTTCCACCCAATTGTTCAGCAACGTAGCCACCTGCGCTTAACTCATCGAAGTCGTAGCAATCAGTGTCTCTTTGAGCCATTAAAGTACCAAACAGAAAGAAGCTTAAAAATAATAAGGTAAATTTTTTCATGAAGTTTAATTTTAGTTAATATTGAATTTGAAAATGATTTGCTTGGAAATCACATCTTTAAACTTCATCAAAATTAGTCACACTCCCTACTTCATGCAAATTGAATCGTTTGAATATTTGGGTATTTGCCATTGATAAAAAGTAACTTTACAATAAATTCCTTCTAATCAAATTAGCCCATGTATTTCGGCCACAAATTATATCCTCTGGAAATTAATTAAATGAAATACAAGTGATCGGGATTACTTTTGGAGGATTGCGCTTATTTAAACATCAAAGTCTTTTATACAAAAGTACTTTCAGTTTAGTGCTTGTCCATAAAGTCAGTGTTTTTCCGTGGCCGCGGCATTTATGCCGGGGAATAATTGATTTGATATTTCTCGCCCCCGCCTTTTCGCTGTTGCTGCCAAAGGCAGCAACAGCGAAAAGGCGGGGGTTATTCACCACTTCAATCCTGTCCCTGACTTGAAAGTCAGGGCTACGGATACCTCAATAAAAATTACTTTAAAGACAGTCACTATTTAGAGACTTCTTCTTATTATTGTTTAATTATCCGCGTTATTTTATGACCTGGCGCAGACAACAAATAAATTCCATTCGATAGTTTTCCAAGATCAATTTCATTTTGTCCTTGTTTGGCTTTTACTGATTTAACCAATGTACCTGTTACACTAAAGATATTTATAAAACTATCTTGCTTTGTATCTTCTATGAACACATTAAGATTGCCATTGGTAGGGTTAGGATATGCAGGGGTTATATGCTCAGGAATTTCAAAAGTTCCAGTAATGCCGGGAGGATAAATAGTACTAAAGAAGGCAAGGCGATTTGGGATATTTTCGTTTAACCACTCCTCAATATCGGCAGACAATCGCCCCGGATGTGTTATCATCGTATAAGCAAAAAGAGCAGTTTCAGGCATGTCCTCTAAATCAGGGTTATTTTGCGCATACACAGTTACGAATGATGGGTCAGCCGCTTGAGCGTTTGTCCATGCCGTATCACTTTCGTAAATATCTTGAAGTGAGGCATGCACTGATTCGTGGAATACAGTTTCTTCTAAATCATGCGTGCTAATACGGTCATCCATATTTTCAGAATATAGAACAAAGAAGTGGCCTTGCGTTTCTGCAAATGCAGTATGGTCACCTTTGTTAATAACCACATGGGCCAACATATCTCTCTGAACATCTGGAAGCTTTCCAAGTCTTGGGCAAAGCTTATCAGCATACTCTTGAGCTGTTTCCTGGGTAATGAAGGAACTGTGACACCAGATTTCAAGTTTATCACCGTCCAAAAAAGTTGCTTCAAAGACGAATGTATCTTCATCAACTAAATTACCCCCATTACCAGGCATTTCTTTATCTTCCCGTCCAAGGAAAGCGAGACTTGTGAACGCGTCCGGGTCAGTATCTAAAATAAAATCGATGTCGTTCGACACAACCGAATTCGGAAAAAGAGGATCTCCTGCTTGTGTTTCATTACTTACTATAAGTGCAAATAACAAACAAATAAAAATGTATGTTCTTGTCATGTTTTCAATGTTCAAAACTATTTCATCCCTTTGAAATTTGTTTTTTGTTATTTATTTACCCGCCTTGCCGCGAGGCAGGTCATTTGAAATTTGTGCTTTGGTGCTTATTCTTGGAAAATGGAGACTTTATGGACAGACACAAATTAGATATGATCTTTATTGGTCTATCTGTTTTCTTAGTTTTAAATTATATTTTTCGCCTTTCATTAGTATTACAGGACTACCAATTTCCTTCGAAGATGCATCAGGGTTCTGGTCATAAAATGTTACAGAATGTGGTCCCAAAACTTCGGCAGTTGTTCCCTGAACCCAGATAGCGGTAGTTTCGTCGATGCCAATGCCCAGCATCTGCGGATGCTGAACTAAAAGTTCCGGTAAGATATTTTCGCGTCCCCGCTCACGGAAATGCACATCGATAATCACACCTTTTATAAAGCCGAGGCCTACATTGTTGCCTTCCATCCACACTGTATTATTGGTGCGTGGGTCGCCCCGGACTAAAAAGTCGCCCTGGATTTGTGCCCCTGCCGAACCTCCCAATATGATCCCACCACGCTCAAGGACTTTATTCATAAGTGTGTGGGCTTCGGTATCAAGATAAGCATCCATAAATTTGTATGTTCTACCACCTCCAAAATAAACGGCGTCAGCCTTTTCCAAATCCTCGAGCAACTGGGCGTAACTACCCTGTCCTATGCCATCTACACCAGTTTTAACTACATGAATTGCAATGTTCTTACATCCGCGTTCCCTTAGTTTTTCTGCTCCTGTACTACTTGAACTCTGCGAAAAACAGACATAATTTGCGTCAGTGCCACCTGCAAATTCAATCACTCTTTCCCACATTCCATTTGGGAATCCATGTCCGCCAATTATTACTAAAGCTCCATTGGGCACTTCTGGAATTGGCGCCACTGCAGGTGGAAAAAGTTCGCCAAGCCGTGCTGTAGCCGAGCGGTTCCATGAAATTAAATCTGTGGTAAACGGAAGTTCGTCGATAGGAGGGCCGAAGGAGGCAACACGTTCCGGCCAATCTCCGTTTGCTGCTGTCAGAAGCGTAATCTCAGGATCACCGATTACAGAAATTTCACGGCCACTGTGAATAACAACAGCTGCCTTGAGTGGTATCTCCCAACCAACTCGTCCCGGAAGATTGTTAAGCGTTTTGGTGAATTCACCTTCTCCATCCTTTGATGCCTGAATGATAGAGTTGGGAAGCAAATTGAATCCGTCTCGAATGTCACCACCATCTTTAAGCAATGTTGCCATGCTTTCTGCCGCAACTCCCTGGCCACCTACTACACCATCCCGGCGAAGCAAGGATTTCAGTTCATCCTTCAATTGTGATCCGGAAGTGTATTCTGAAAAGTCATCTTGCAGCCAAACTGCGGAGGCATCTCTCAAAGCTTCAAGGTCAGCTTCGGACAAAGTATTGTCAGACTTATCCAATTTAATTGTTGTTACGCTGCCGATGAGTCCTTGCCAATAGGATGGTATTTCAGCATCGCGTTTACCCACTTTAACTAAGATTATCAAATTGCCATCTTCCTCGCCAGCTAAATAGGCAAAAGTTGCTCCGGCCCTGGATGACATTTCACCGCTTCCTACCAACATCAACTTGCCATGGATTGGCGAGATGAGCTCTTGTTGAGCAGATTGTTGCGCGATGGTGTTCACCATAAAGCCAAACCCGAACAGGATTGAAAATAGCAAAGCGATAAGGTGTTTGAGTTTAGTTATGGGTTTCATAATTTAATTCAGATTTTTTTTGTTACAATAATTTAGTAGTTCCTAAAAATTTATAAAACACATATACCTTTCAGTATTATAGTGCAAAAGTACATCTGGGAATATGAAGTACAAAATTGAATGCTTAGATTCTGGTTGCATTTACAAACGAAAAATAGGGATTTTTGATAAAAAAAGGATTGATTCGATGGAAGGGCGTATTAATGAAGGATTTCCAGTGACAACTAACGAAAGTGAGGAAGGGTGTACGACAAATATCACAATAGGATCAATAAATGAATTAATTTTTCATCGAATGGAACGCCTGCCCGCCGAAACGAAGTGAAGGCTGGGAATTACACAAATTTCACCTGCCAAAGGCAGGTGATAATTCGATTCATCAGCGTAATTCGATGATTAATATTTTGAGTGATGGAAATTTGTCATGCACCCGTGAGTAATGAATATAGTCAATATGTTTCGATTTTCCTATCTTCGCCGCCCATTTTTATTGTTAATCATAATACCAAAAACATGAAAAAAATTCACAAATTCGTTTTTACCCTGATACTTGTTATCACGCTACCAATTGCCAACTTAAGCTTTGGCCAATCGGTTTTTTCACCTGAAGACCTGCTTGGATTGGAAGGGTGCAGCATCCACCAGTTAAGCCCTGATGGTGCTGAATTAATTTATTCGGTAACAAGCCCACGGGGAGCGAATGAGAAGCCGGGAACGATCCATAGAAAATACTACAGGATGGATTTAAACGACAAAGCATCAAAACCACTTTTTGTGAAGGGTGTAAAAGCAAGTTCTCCCCTTTACAGTCCTGATGGTTCATACATTGCATTTACTTACAAAAAGGATTCGGGCTATCAGCAGGTTTGGGCCATGCCGGCTGCTGGTGGAGAAATGGTACAATTGACCAAGGCTAAAAATAATATAGGATATTTCAGGTGGCAACCCGATGGACAGGGCATTGCCTATCTTTCGCAGGAACTGAAGTCGGTAAAGGAGCTTGAACTGAAAAAGCGGGGTTACGACTTCATCTATTACGAGGAGAACCTGAAGAACAACCAG
>CAZBDF010000286.1:0-6489 GCA_964490385.1 uncultured Lentimicrobiaceae bacterium
CCTGAAGGACGGGGCTATGGATGTGTTTATTGTCAATTTTTATGAATTATTTAGGCTAGGCACTTCTCAACCTCTCCTCAATTTCCTTCGAAGTCTTACAAACCGACAAACCTCCCAGCGCAGTGCACCTTAATTCCATGGGCAGGCTTTTTCCAACTTTGTCCATGGTTTCGATGACTTCATCCAAAGGTATCAGTGGATCGAAATTGGCCAGGGCCATATTCGCACAGGAAAGGGCATTACTTGCAGCCAATACATTTTTCCCAAGGCAAGGCACTTCCACACGGTTGGCCACCGGGTCGCAAATCATTCCAAGTGTATTTTGCAATGCCATGGAAGCTGCGTTGATCGCTTGTCGTGTCGTTCCTCCGGCAAGTGTAACCAGGGCCGCGGCAGCCATTCCTGAAGCGGCTCCACACTCAGCCTGGCAACCACAAACTTCGGCAGCAAAGGTGGAACGCGTGGCAATGAAAATGCCAATCAATCCGGCAGCAAGTATGGACTGGGTTATTTCTTTGGAGGATAAATTCATTTTTTCCGCAGCAGCAATCACAGCCCCCGGGATTGTAGCGCATGAACCCGCTGTAGGGGCAGCAACGATTACACCCATCGCGCTTTTGCATTCCATAATGGCAGTGATGTTGAGGATCATTTGGTTCAAAAAGCCGGCATCTAATAAATGGCCCTCATTCAACTTCGATTGAAATTCTGTGGATTGATTGCCCAGGATCCTGTCTTTGTATTTTGTCCCGGCCAGCCCTGTTGCAATCGAACCTTTCATTACTTCCACAATTTTCAGCATACGATCGAAGACTTGTTCTTTCGAAATATTCCCTCGGATGCTTTCATACTCCAAGGCAAGCTCCCACAATTCAAGGTCTCTACCCTGATTGTATTTCAGCATTTCATCGCAGCTTTGAAAGGGAACTGAAATAGTCTTTCGTGACAAAACCGGAAGTTGCGGTGAGATTTTTCGGATTGATTTTACCTGGAAGTTATCTTCGATTTCATAGATGATTTCGTCCGGTATAAATTCGCCTGCTTTTACTTCAATGAAATTAGCATGTTGGTGAAAAGCGACTAAATCGGTGTTCAGATTGACATTCAGAAAATCCATCAATGTCTTGCTGGCTTGTTCGCAGAAAATCAAGGTCTCAAAAAAGTCCCCGCACATCGAAACTATTATTCCATCAATTTCAATGACTTCAATCATACCACCACCTGTAGAAATGGCTTTTATTTGATGTTGTTCAGTTTTGTTTTTAAGGGAAAGATTGTAAGTATTTGGGTGCTCAAAACCAAAATCTGAAATATTGATTTTGATCTTTGTACCTGCTTCTTCAATTAGTTTGGCTGAATAAGGCAAGCGCTCATCGGTGGCATCCATACCCATCAACCCACCAAATAGGCCCATGTCAGACCCCTGGCTTTGGTGTGTTGTGGCAAGCGATCCTTTACTGTCAAATTCAATTGTCACATCTTCGACCTCCCCATCCATTAAATCCCTGGCTATTTTACCTATGCGAAGTGCTGCAGCACAATGCGAACTGGAAGGGCCGCGCATTACCGGCCCGATGACATCATTGAAGATGGATGGGTATTTGGTTTTGGTACTCATTGACATTTTGATTCACTTGCTAACTCAATGACTTATTCTGGATTGTCCACAATTATACTTTCAGTTGAGACAAGGCATGCCTTGTCTCTGCCTGTTTGGGTAAGATTAATATGGAGTATTTTGGCCCCTTTAAATATTAATCTATCCCATACCCCAAATTCTTTCCTTTCTCAATCGCCGGAACTCCTTCTTTCATCCATTCTGGCTCTGGCGCACCTTTCAGGAAATGATCAAAAAACTGGTACATGCGGATGTCCAAATCCATACGGTTGGGCCATTTTGTAAGGTTGTGTTCCTCTTTGTTATAAGTTAGCATCCAGGCCGGTTTTCCTAAACGGCGCATGGCCACAAATAGTTCGATGCCCTGGTACCATGGGACAGCCCCGTCGTTGTCGTTGTGCATAATCAATAGTGGTGTTTCAATTTTCGGAACATAAAATACCGGCGAGTTTTCGATATATTGAATGGGTTTTTCCCAAAGGGTCCCGCCAATCCGGCTCTGTGTTTTTTCGTACTGAAACATCCGGCTCATTCCACTTCCCCAACGAATACCTCCGTAGGCTGAAGTCATGTTGCTTACCGGTGCACCTGCCATTGCTGCTTTGTAAAGGTTGGTTTGTGTAACCAAATAAGCCACCTGGTAACCACCCCAGCTTTGTCCCTGAATACCCATTTTTTCTTTGTCGATAAACGGGAATTGATCCGTCATTGCCAATGTACCGCTAACGATGGCACGATAGGCACTTTGGCCGGGATAACCTTCGAGGTAGGGAATGTCCGGAACGAACTCCACATAACCATTGCTTACACAATAGGTGGGATTGATTGTGGAACGGCTGGGAGCAGGATGCCTGAAAGTGTGGAACCTGTCGGAATATCTCTCATAAAAATATACCAAAAGTGGATATTTTTTATTCTTATCAAGATTCTCGGGTGTATAAAGTAAGCCATCCAATAGTTCGCCATCAGAGGAAGTCCACTGAACCAATTGCACGCTGCCCCAGAGGAATTGATCTCTTTGCTTGTCGAGGGTTGTAATTTGTGTTGGTGCCTGGAAATTCATATTGCTCCACCAGAGATCGGGGTAAAGTTCAAAGGCTGATTTTTGCCAGATAAGCTTATCGTCGTTCTTTGCCTTTTTCAATCCTGAAAAACTATAGGGGCCACCAAAGAGTTTTTCTGGTGCTTCTTCCGATTTTGGTGAAGAGAGATAATAGCTGCCGTCTTTGGTCGTCAAGTTAAATCCCGAGAGATACATTTTATCTTCAATATATTCCTGCTCACGATCCAGTTTCAGATAACGAAAACGAATTTCATTTTCGCGGCCCTTACCTGCTGTAATTCTTATTGGCTCATCTTTTCCCGCTGGGTCAAATTTCCAGATATCGTATTTATCATAAATCAAAATATGTTTATCATCTTCTGTCCAACCGGCAAGTCCATAACTGCCGGGGAGTTGGGGCATGTCATTCAACTCGTAATAAAAATTGAAGGGCAAATCTTTTGTTAGCGAAACAAGCGACTCAGTTTCCACATCTTTCACATACCAGGAAGAATCTGACACGGCCCACCACAAAATATATTTCCCACCTGGCGAAAACTGCGTGGCTGATTGTTGCTTTTTGAGTAGCTGCTTTTTCTCTCCTGTGGTCAAATCCACAGCATAATAGTCCCTGTAGCCATCATCCCAGGACATCAACTGTTGATAGGGAAGGCTGGAATATCCCATGGCCACATCAGTATTTCCTTTGTTGTAGGTCCTATCATCGGGCATGTCCTTATCGGCAATCTGAATCATGTTATCATTATCAGGATAATATACTGCCAGGTAGTTTCGCTTTTTCTCTTTCTCAAGTTGTTTCTTTTGGTGAGGTTGAAGCAGCGGGTCTTGCCAGTTCCAAATATCCACATGTACTTTTTCGTCATCCGGCAAAGTATCTTTTACTTTTACTTCAACAGCCGGAGCAGTACCGAAGAATAAACGTTCTCCATTTTCAGAAAATGACGGTGCACGGTGCTCACTCGTACGCCAGTTTTCAACAAGCCCATCAGTAAAGCTGTCAACAATTACCTCGGCCTCTTTTTTCTTCTGATGCCAATAAACCAGGTCATAGTTTTTTTCTTTGGTAGTATCTGCCGAAAACACAAATGCCAGTTGTTCACCTTTTTTGTCCAGGCCCGGCTTTTTTGCGACACCTTCCGCTTCAAAAACTAATTGGTCAATTGCTTTTTTAGTTGTGAAATTGTAAACAAAAGTTGAATCTATTGAATCCTTCACCTGCCTGATAAATGAAAATAATTCACCGTTTTTCGAAACATTATAATCCGTAACATCTTTAAATGAAAATGATTTATCCTCGATCACCTTTTTAATGACCAGTTCTGTACCATCACCTTTTTTCTTCTTTTTCTTTTTGGGCTTTTCTTCCTTTTTTGATATGGTGTCCGATTTATCCGTGGTATCTTTTACAGGCAATGCTTTTTCTAAATGATAGGCCAGCCAAGACGAACCCTCTTCAGCAAGTTTGAAAGATTTAACCCGCGCCACTTTCGTCAGGTGGTTTTTCTCCATCACGTAAATCCCTAACGAATCCTTTGGTAAATCATCCTTTTTCTTTTTTGCCAATTTAGCTTTGATTACTGTATCTTGCTCAGGCTTGATTTTACAAGCCAGGAATTTTGAATCTCCCGAAAATTTGGCACTATAGCCTCTTACAATGGAATCGTAACGATTGGTTTCGGTATTGTAAACGAATAACATCCCATCACCCTTCTGAGGGTTGACCTCATAAATAACCCATCGTCCATCGTTGGAAATCTGGGTTGAATTGATGATTTTCCAGGCAGGGTAATCAGTCTGGGTGATGGGTTTTTTATTTGTAGTTGGTTGGGCTAAGGTGATAGTTGTGAGCAACAGCGAAACTATAATTATACAAATTGTTTTTTTCATAAAAGCAAAAGTATTAAAATATGATTTCACCTTGTTAAGGTGTGAAACAAAATGTTTCTGCCTTTGGAGACTAATTTGTTTTAGTATTTTTGCAAATAAATATTTTATTTAGCATTGTAATTATGGAACAAATCATTCTTAACATAAAAGACAGGAGTAAACTGTCTTTCCTTATGCAACTTATCAGGCAACTTGACTTTGTTGAAGTGGAAAAAGAGAAAAAGAAAAAATCCTCTGTTAAATATGATTTTTTCAATTCAGCCGGGTTATGGGCTAACAGGGATTTGAATGCAAAAGAACTTAGAGAACAAGCATGGAACAGGTCAAAATAGTACTTTGCGATACTGACGTAATCATTGAGTTTTACCGTAATAATCAAGATATTATTACCGAGCTAAAAAAGATTGGTCAAGAAAATATTGCTATTAGCACCATCACAGCAGGAGAACTACTTTACGGAGCACTAAATAAAAAGGAACTTAACCAGATTATAAAAGACCTTAAAAACCTTACCATACTTGATATTGATAAAAAGGCATGCACTGTATTCCTGGATATTATGGGTAAATATGTTTTAAGCCACAAATTGGCTCTGCCAGATGGCTTTATTGCAGCTACTGCTTTGGCAAACGGTATTGAACTATACACTTTAAACATTAAAGATTACAGGTTTATTAAAGGGGTGAAACTTTATAACGAGAAGTTCCGCAAATTGTAAATGCTGCAACATATTTCCCAAATATCGAAACTTATCCAGTTGCATACAAGGATAAAACCTTAAACCTTAGCGTTTCTTATTGTTCTTATAATTTTTTTGATTTTTTCGACTTCCCGATAAAATATAAAGCATCCGACACTTTATTGATGAATGAGCATTCGGCAGTGATTTCGAGACAATGTGCCGAAAGGTTGTTTGGCGATGAGTACCCAATCGGGAAAATCATTGAGAAGTTTTTTTTATGGGACAACGCGTTATGAAGTGCGAGCCGTAGTGGATGTCCCAACAAATTCACATTTGCAATTTGAAATATTGGTACCTTTCCACGATGGTAGGTTTATGGCGAAGCAAATAAAAATCCGGTAAAGAATTTGAAGTATGAGCAATCATTTCCAAATACACATCTCCCAATCCTGCAAGAAATTGTAAACAGGTTAATTTTAGGTTAAATCGAAAATTGCTGTTTATATGCAGTATAAATTATTACCTTTGCCGCCTCAAATCCGAAATGAAAATTCGTTTCTAAAGTTTTAGTTTTTAATTATTTAATAAAAATGGGATATTTAAAATTCGATAAGAAACAACTCATAAATCTCGAATATTCGCTCCATCGTGAATTATTAAGGACCAACAGAGCCGGAGCTTTTTCGAGCACCACCATCGTAAATTGTAACACAAGAAAATACCACGGCCTGCTGGTTGTGCCTCAACCTCAATTTGGTAACGATCCTCATGTATTGTTATCTTCACTTGATGAAACAATTATTCAGCATGAGGCCGAGTTTAACCTGGGCATCCACAAATACGAAAACAATGTTTATGTGCCAAAGGGGCATAAATATGTGAGGGATTTTGAGAGCGATCCTATACCAAAAATCACCTATCGTGTGGGTGGTGTTGTATTAACCAAAGAAATGCTTTTTTCATCTCACGAAGATTTGGTATTGTTCAAATATACCTTGATTGACGCACATTCGCCCACAACCTTAAAGTTTAGCCCCTATTTGGCATTCCGGAATATCCATGCACTTTCCAAAGCAAATATCGACCTGAATAATAGGTACGAACCCATCAAAAACGGAATTCAGGTTACAATGTATGATGGCTATTCACCACTTAATATCCAGTTTTCGAAATAGCCCTTGTACCCCCATGTTCCTGATTGGTATTACAATATTGAATATACTTACGAAAAATTGAGGG
>CAZBDF010000287.1:0-6485 GCA_964490385.1 uncultured Lentimicrobiaceae bacterium
GGTGGAAACTGGTCACTTTGCAGTTCAATCGGTTTTAATGCCTGCGTGGGCTCACTTAATAGTTGTGGCTCCAATTTACTCGCCGGGACTCACGGTTCAGGATTCCATGCTTCGACTAATGGTGGCGCAAGTTGGACAAGAATAACTTCAATTTGGACCGTGGAAACGAGGGCGATTATTTCATCTGAACCTTACGTATTTGCAGGAACCGATATGCTGGGTGTTTTCAAATCAACCAATAATGGCGGTTCTTTTTCGATGTCAAATACAGGCCTGACCAGTGCATGGATTCAGGCTTTTACGATTTGCCAGGGAAAGCTGTTTGCCGGAAGTGGCGAAGAAGGCGTTTTTGTCTCTTCTGATGTCGGTTCAAACTGGACGCCTGTAAACACGGGATTGGGAAGTTTAAACATTAGTGCTTTGGCAAGTGATGGCACGAATATTTTTGCAGGAACCTCTGATACCGGCGTTTACATTTCCAATGATTTGGGTATAAATTGGGGGACAACAAATTCAGGGTTAAGCTCAAAAAAAATAACCTGCCTTCAATCAAAGGAAAACTTTTTATTTGCAGGGACAAGAAATGATGGCTTATTCAAATCGATTGACCAAGGCATAAGCTGGCTACAAGTTTCAAACGGATTACCAGCACAAGCAAACATCAGGTGCATCCACAGTTACGATACCCTTTTATTTATTGGCACAGGTGAAGGTGAAATATTTACAAGCATCAATGATGGATATTCATGGACAGAGATTACGAATGATCTCTCCGGATTGCCGGTACTTTCGTTATGGGTTTTTGAAGATATTTTATTTGCTGGAATAAATTCCGGAGGTGTTTGGAAGTTGCCATTGTCAATGATTACAAAAATTAATAAACTGAAAGGCAGTACGAATTTGCACGTTTACCCAAATCCTTCTTGCAAAATGATTATGGTAGAAACGAATCAAGTATGTGATAATGGTTTTGTCTCTATTTATAGCCTTTCTGGCAAGGAATTAATAAAACAGCGAATTGATGGTCTGACTACGCGTATTGATGTCAGTAATTTGAAACCGGGAATTCACCTGCTTAAATTCTATAGTAAGGAAATGGTTTCAGTATCAAAGTTTTTAAAATTATAGTTGAGCCCACTCCGAAAAGTGGTTTTTGTTTAACCTGTCGGAGTATGCTGAAGGTTATATTTGTCCGGATAATTTAATCCTGTTATTCTCCAAACCTCTACTGGAAAAATAAAGATAGAATAATAAAATGTAAATGCCTACAACTCCCCACACAACCCCTCCATCAGCCCGGCCCAATGCACTCCTTTTGATTTCTTGCCCAGCCTGACAATGATCACATTCTTTGCAGGATCGATGTAAATATACTGCCCCAAAACACCTTTGGCAAATATAGCTCCGTCCTCTTTTACACGCCAATAATACGTGTAAGGATAGTTTTGTGAATCTCGTGAATCGTTGATAATTGTCATCGGCTTTTCTACCCATTGTTCAGGGACGATTTGCTGTCCGTTCCAATTTCCCTTGTTGAGGTACAGGCGTCCAAACCTGGCAAAATCATGCGTCCGGGCATTGATGCAACAAAACACTTTGGCCTGATTATCTTTTTTACTATCCACGTTCATTGTGGCATCATATTCCATCCCCAGCGGTATCCATATTTTTTCCTGCAAGTATTCGTTCAGTTGCCTGCCGGTAGCCCTTTCGATGGCCATGCCCAACAACAGTGAATTCACACTGATGTAGTTGTAGGATTGATTGGGAGGTTCTTCAATTTTTAGTTTTGTGATATATTTTGTCAGATCCTTACCATAATAATATTTTGCCATATCGGCAAATGGATTTGAATAGCCCTCATTAAATTTTATACCCGATCGCATGTTCAGCAAATCTTCCATCCTGATTTTTCCGAAAGCAGGATCATTTTCAAGCAATTCGGGAATAAAATCAGTGATTGGCTGCCCAGTACTTTCAATGTAACCTTCTTCGATGGCAATTCCCATCAAGGCCGAAGTGAAAGCCTTTGAAATTGAAAATGATGGAATAATCGAAGAATCGGCATAGCCATCAAAATATCTTTCGTAAAGGATGCTGTCATTCCGAATAACTAAAAATGCAACGGTTTTTTTCTCTTCAAGGAAATTGTCAAATGACAGGTTTTTATTCTTTTCCAAAAAATCGACCGGAAGTGCCGGCTCAATTTCTTTGTTTGATTCATCGAAATAAAAAACCTCTCCTCCATTATCGACCGGGACTTGTGGGAACTTTTTATAGTCGTTGATATCGGCAAAGTTCCAATAAAAAAAACGACCTACATGACATGCCGGTAGCAGCAGCATCAAAGCCACGGTTAAAAATAAACTGCTGTATTTTTGAATAAAATTCATCTTTTAGAATAAGGGGTCAAAATTAGCATAAATGGGATATAGTCATCCGGTGAATCGTTCAAAACAATTGGTTCACCATCCGTACAGTCAGCCGGTGAATCGCCTAAACAGCAGCACCTCCATCTTTGAGCTTAAGTTTTCGTCCATGAGAATTCACCGGCTGACTACCTTTGAGTAGCCTATTTATTTTCAATAAAAATTAAGCACCTAAAACCATTAACATTATGAAGTTTCAAATGAATACGTATTTTTGTTTACTTATTAGAGGAGAAATTTTTGCAATACATCAAATAATAAAAAGATATGGCTGATCTGAGTACCAACTATATGGGTTTCAAACTAAAGAACCCAATCATCGCCGGAAGTTCAGGCTTGACAAAAACTGTTGAAAACCTTCAAAAACTCGAGAAGCATGGTGCTGCTGCCATAGTGCTGAAGTCACTTTTTGAAGAGCAGATCATGTCGGAGGTAAATAAAACAATGGCACATCCGGCTGATACGGGTAGTTTTCATTATCCCGAGGCCGAAGATTACATTAGCAACTACACCAAAGAAAAAGATCTTAGCGACTATCTCAGGTTAATTGAGCAAGGCAAAAAAACAGTTGCTGTACCCATCATTGCCAGCGTAAATTGTATTTCAGCTTCGGAGTGGATCAGCTTTGCAAAAAAGATGGAAGACGCCGGTGCCGATGGCCTTGAATTGAATATGTTTATTTTACCCTCCAACTCAAAAAAGGATGGTATTGAAAATGAGCAGGTTTATTTTGATATCGTTCAAGAGGTGATGCGCCAGCTTTCAATTCCGGTTGCAGCCAAAATCTCTTATTATTTTTCCAGCTTGGCAAAAACTGCCCTCAAACTTTCATGGACAGGCATTTCGGGCATGGTGCTTTTTAACAGGTTCTTCTCACCCGACATCGACATTGATGAATTTGAAGTAGTCGCCACCAACGTATTTTCAACACCAGACGAACTGGCAACTTCACTTCGCTGGGTAGCCATGCTTTCAGACAGGCTGCACTGCGACATTGCCGCATCTACGGGTGTGCATAGCGGCGAGGCTGTTGTAAAACAATTACTGGCCGGTGCAAAAGCTGTTCAGATTGCCTCAGTACTTTACAAAAACGGGTTTGATGTAATCGAAGGAATGGTAGAATTTTTGGATAAATGGATGAATAAAAACGGATTTAAAACCGTTGATGATTTCATTGGAAAACTAAGCGTTAAATCAGCCGAAAATCCTGCTGCCTACGAAAGGGTGCAGTTTATGAAACATTTTGCGGGGATCGAATAGGGAATGGAGTAGTGGAGTAGTGGAGTGATGGAGTGTTGGAATAGGGGAGTGATGGAGTAACCTCACTATTGTTTTTTCTCACTTAACAATAAACTTTTCGAAACCTGACAGGGTCCGACGAAGGAGGCCTGTCAGAGTTGAGCATACGATAATGGAATAAAACATTACTGGCCACCTTGGAAACGGGGTGGTTTTTTTTCTTTAGGCTTGGTGCAATAAAATTCATGATTACTGAATGTACACCGCATAATGTCACCCTTTCAGGGTTTTGATATTTATCTTCAAACCCATTTTTTTATAATCCTATCACCCTTTCAAGGTTCTTCCGACATGCAAAAAATCCCGAAGACCTGCCTATCGGCCCGCTTCGCCGTAGCCCCAGCGAGGCGAGCAAGGCTGGCTCTACGAGGTATAAACCACTGTTATTAATCCCAATAAAACTTCCAAAAAACTACTTGCCATTGGATTACATTCATCAATCACACATTCTCTACCTTTTCATACCTAATTTTGCGAGTAACTCTTTCCTTTTGATTTCAAGTGCCCTTATTTGCCTTCCCAATATTTTTAACTCTTTATTGATGTGTTTTAATTCAGTTTTAAATTTATTTTCTTGTAAATATTTGGATCCATGTTTTTCTTCAACAAGTATTTCCACTTCTATTCTTAGCAATCGAAACCATGGATTGCCATAAACATAATTTACCCGATAATGCAATTTACCATCACTAATTCCTTCAAGAATTTCCTCCTGGGTTAATTTGAATTCCTTTCTTGCTGATTTGTCGCTGAGTGTAGCTCCTTTCACAGCCCATTGTTGTTCAATGTTTTCTGTCATTATTTGTTCTTTTCCTTATTTTAAAATCTGATGCGACCAAACCCTAAAGGTTCAAGAATTTGAAGTTTGAGCCGTCCCGTAATCTCAATAAGAATCACCAGGGTTTTCTCTTGGAGTGTTAGAAGTTTAATGTTAGATATTGTGACTTTCCAACGTCCAAAGGACTTAGAAACGTCAAAATGAGATTAAAAGGCCCCCAAAGAAACGAGTTGGTTTTTTTGTAGGGAAAGATTGGATGACAGATTTCTAATCATTTTCCAATCAATCATTAAACAATACAACCATACAACCATACAACAATTTAACAATCACCCATCCTAAATAAAAACAGGCCTCCTCTTCGGAGCTTTAAAAAACTCCCTGAACTCGGGTGGACCGGTCAGGTATTCGCCGGTAAAATCGTCGAGTTCGTCCATGGTTTTGGCTGAGAGCAAATCTTGCACCTCGTCCATCACGGGTGCGCTAATCATGTAGGGCGGCATGTCGAGCATCAATTGATTGCCGTTAAACTGTCCGTAAATCTGGTATTCGTCCAACTCGTGCACAGGCGTCCCCATCACCGAGCAGCGGGAAATATAATCCTCCACATGGTTTTCTTCCTGCCGGTTTGATAAGATACCAATCATCCGGTTGTTTTCCATAAAAAACTGGTTGATCTTTTCTTTCGACTCTTCCGAGAAACGCTCGAACAATCCCCTGGCACAATCCAGGCAAATGGAAAATTCAAACAATGGTTCCACCTTATTATTGACGGGATTTTTCCTGAAAGCCTTTTCGATGATATATTGTGTTCCGAAACTCATGAGCGATTTTTCACAAACCTGGCACTTATCAAATGGCTTTCCACTGATGGATTCATAAAACACCGGTGGAATATCAAACGATCTTTTTCTTTGGGGACTAAACTCTTCTTGCATAACTTAGCTTTTTACAGTATAATTGATTTTCAAAATTAATCAATTCTTTTACACATTCATTCAGCCAGACCTTAAATATTCCTTATTTTGCAAATTGATTTAGGGACTTTATTATGAAAATTCACATCGACCAAAGTGCAGGATTTTGTTTTGGCGTTCGCAAAGCCATCCAACTGGCAGAAGATGAACTGGCACGCACAGGGCATTTGTATTGCCTGGGCCAGGTAGTGCACAATGAGGAGGAAGAAAACCGGCTGAAGCAGATGGGGCTCGAGGTGATAGATTATCCGGAATATGAGAAACTTCAAAACGATACTGTTCTGATAAGGGCACATGGTGAACCTCCCAAAACGTACAAGATAGCTGGAGATAACAAGCTAAATTTGATTGATGGCACCTGTCCGATTGTAATAAAATTACAAAACAAAATTAAACGCGCTTCGGAAGATAGTAGCAAAACAGACAGGCAGGTGGTAGTGTTTGGTAAAAGAAAGCATCCCGAAGTTGTGGGTTTGGAAGGGCAGGCTGGTGATAAGATTACTGTAATTGAAAATTATGCAGATATCGGAAAAATAGATTTTGATAAACCCCTTTGCATTTATGCACAAACAACTAAAAGTTTGGGTGAATTCGATGACTTGGTACGAATACTAAAAGAAAAGTACAAACCTTTACACCCTGACTGGAACGATGCTGTTAAAGTAAATGATTCGATTTGCCGACATGTGAGCAACAGGAACGAAAGCCTTATGACCTTTGCCCTTGTTAATGATGTTGTAATTTTTGTGGGGGGCGAACATTCATCTAATGGAAAGCATTTGTTTGGGATTTGCAAAGCATTTAACGAAAAGTCGTGGTATATCGGGAATGCCGGAATGCTAAAAGCCGAGTGGTTTGTGGGAGCAAGATCAGTTGGAGTGAGTGGCGCAACCTCAACACCGCAGTGGCTGCTGAAGGAAGTGGCAGAGGCGATTGAGGGGATAGCGGCCCTGAAATATCGAGAGATGGATTAAGTAGATGGTGATCAGTAGGTGATCGGCA
>CAZBDF010000288.1:0-6481 GCA_964490385.1 uncultured Lentimicrobiaceae bacterium
TTGTCAATAAAAGGCCCAATTCGGGGTATAAAATATTTTTTCATGGCTGGGACCAAGAAAACCCTCCTTTTCTTAGGGTAGTTTACGCGTGCTATGGAGAACTTGATGGCCATGTTACCGAATGGGGCTCCGGCATGCCACTGGAAAATATGTTTGTAAATGTTGGCGATTTTAATGATACCACCGATGCAAACGGGTATTACCATTTTAATAAAGTGCCCATTGGTGATTATAATATTTTGGTGGAGGCCAATGATCAATTCAATACAAACGGAAATCCTTACTTCAATCAAACCATTGAAAGTGTCACTGTTTTTGATGGAATGTTGGCTGAGGTAAATATTGAATTGCTTTGGGCTGAAATAAACCTGAACCCGGGTGAGCTTGAACTTTCAGTTAATCCCGGTGAAATCTATAATGAAAATTTTACGATTACCAATAATGGTCCCGGGCCATTGGATTATCAATGTTACATTTCGCCTTCAGTTGGTGATCCTTTAAAGGATATTGATCTTGAAACAGTGCTCGATGACTATGCTCTATGGGGTTGTGCCTTCGATGGTACTAACGTATGGGTTACGGGCAGCAAGACACAAGGTGGTGAACATTACATTTATAAATTAGATAAGCACTGTAATCTTCTCGAAACTTTCGACCAGGGCACAACTTCTTCCATGGGGATGAAAATGATGACTTATGATGGGATTTATTTATACAGTGTGGATGATTTTGGCTTTTACCGTATTAATCCAGCAAATGGAAATGTTGAAATGTTATTTCCGGAAGCTGATTTCCCTGAAGATATCCCTCAAATGTATAGCCTTGTTTGGGTTCCTGAGATTGGTTTTATTACGAACTATTCTGATGATGGATTTGTGGTATTCGATGGTGAGACAGGAGAGCAATTGGAAGTGTTGCCTAATTCCGGGATATATACTACCGATATGGCTTACGACCCTATCAATAATTGCCTGTGGATTGCGCAGGCACCAAAATATACCCAATATAGCCTTGAAACCTTTTCGCTTACAGGCTTGTCTATAACGGTGCCCGATCTCGAAGGTTTATCTTATCAAGCGACCAGGTCGGCAGGCTTTGCCACCAATTTAGTAGAGGGAAAATCAACCTTATTTGGAATCGTTTATGGAAATCCACAAATGAAATTTTTTGCCCTTGAACTGGAAACCTGGTTACAGCTAAGGGAAAATGCTTTTGGAGTTGTTCTTGGCGATTCAAAATCTTCAAAGGATGTTAATTTGAATATTGATCCCGGACAGATGGCTGAGCCATCAAAGTCAATTGATGTAGTAGTCAAAAACACTGCCGGTGAAAATGATACTCTGAACATTACGCTCATCAACAATTTTACCCATGGAAGTATCAATGGTTTTGTATGTGAATATGGCAGCACAATCCCTGTTCCCGATGTAACTATTGAAATAAATGGAATGACAGATATTACTGACAATGATGGCCTTTATCAATTTCAGGATATTCCGATAGGCTATTATCCGGTCAGTATTAGCTCAGATAATTTTATTGATTCGGTATATGTTGATGTCCCCGTAGCAGGGCCATCTTTTGAATTCAATATTGAATTACTGTGGAATGAGATTGCAGTAAATCCAACTTCCGTTAATGTAACCGTCAGCCCTGAGAGTGAGCTGGAAACTACGCTTACAATTCTAAATTCCGGGCCCGGGGATTTGGTTTATAATTGTGAACTGGTATTTTCGGGGAAATCAAAAACCCCGTCTATCCTGGTTGTCGATAAGGATTTAAGCTGTGAGGAACTTTGGGGTGGTGAGTACCGGGCAGATGAATGGTCGAATTTCCAGATGGCCCTTGATGCAAATGGCTATAGTTATACTTATTTTGAAGTGATGGATTCATGGGCAAATGGCCCTGATTTGCAAACAATGCAACAATACGATATGATTATCTGGTTTACCGGCGAGGTGGATGGATGGACCTGTCTAACCGGAACGGATGAAGAAAATTTGGCTGATTACCTTGATGATGGTGGTTATTTGTATTTTTCATCTTCAGATTATCTTAACCAGTTTGCTGAGGAATACAAAGGCCAGTTTTATGTTTATTCGGGAATGTTTCCTTACGACTATCTTGGTGTTGAAAGCGGGCAGGCTGACGATTGGAGTGTTTTCTGGTGGAGTAGTCTTCCGATTGATGGTGTAGATGGCTCACTTATGGAAGGGCTTATGTTTGATGTTGGGAGTATCTACGAACTTACAGATCATAAAATTGATAATTTGTATGATCATCATGGAACAGAAATGCTGTATGTTGATTTCGGCTTGCCCTGGGGTGGCCCATGCGCCCTTCAATACGATACAGAAACATTAAAAGTAGTATTCTCTACCGCGTCAATTGCCAATGTTGAAGATGTACAAACGCGTGCTGAAATACTGTCGAGATTAGTTGACAGAAGTGATGTGCAATGGCTTGTGGTAACCGAAAACCAATCGGGTAGGGTAGCAGGCACCGCTAAAGGCTCAGTTGATGTTGGTTTGAAATTTCAAACAAATGGCTTGTCAGAAGGTGAATATCAGGCTGAGATATTGATTTATACCAATGGCCCTTATTCACCAGTTTCGGTTCCGGTAACACTTAATGTAAGCGATGTTGCTGTGGTTGACCTGAAAGTCTTCCTTGAAGGACCCTTCGTAGAAACCGAAATGAACCCGCTGCTGAACCAGAAAGGTTTGCTTCCACATGATCAACCATTTAATCAGTTTCCCTGGAATTACGACGGTGATGAATCAGTAGAATCCATTCCCAATAACCAGATCGTTGATTGGGTGTTGATTGATTTCAGGGATGCGGTGGATGCTTCTTCTGCAACTGAAGCTACAATCATCAAACAGCAGGCTGCATTTCTTTTGGCCAATGGTTCAGTTGTTGACCTGGATGGTGCCAGCAAGTTGCGCTTTGAAGAAACCGTTTCAAGTAATCTTTTTATTGCCATCAGGCATGTTAATCATCTTGGCATATTATCTTCGGGAGAAGTAACTTTTAATGATGGTGCATATCTGTATGATTTTTCCACCAATCCTTCAAAAGTTTATGGTGGGAATGCCGGCTACAAACAGCTTGCAGGCGGGATTTGTGGTATGGTTGCCGGCGATGCCAATGCCGATGGGGAAATCGATGATGCTGACTTATTGATTTGGAAAATAGATGCCGGAAAAGCTGGTCTCTACCCCTGCGATTTTTCAATGGATGGAGAGGTGGGTAATATTGACAAAAATGATTTCTGGTATCCGAATCGGGATAAGGAGTGCCAGGTGCCGGAATAGTATTCATTATGCTAGGATGTGCTGCAGAACTGTCAGACAGTTGTACATTTTTATTAAAATTTAGCATGGGCTTATGGTTTATATTTTTTGTATAAGCAACATGAAACTGTCTGCCAGTTATGAAAAACCAAAACCAATCATTTGCATTTGATTACAAAAGCATTTTTTTCGTAAATTTGTTGACTATCAAAATATTTACAATACTAAAATTAATCATTATGAAACGAACACTTTTATTATTCGAACTTTTGTTTTTGTTTAGTATTTCTGCATTCAGTCAGGCTTTTGTCTCAGAAGACAACCAATGGAACGTGAGGATGAGCTTTTTTATGTCTCCGTCAATGGAGATTTATATTGTCCAGGGCGACTCGTTGCATAACATGATAAGCTACCAAAAAATGTGGATGAGTTACGATTCAACCCTAAGTGGCCTGATGTATCAGGGTTTGGTGCGGGAGGATAATAATGTGGTTTATTATGTTCCGCACGATGCGACAGAAGGTGTTCTTTACGATTTCAACCTGGAAGAGGGCGAAACTGTTAATTTGAAAAATGTGTTTTGTGGGGATATGGAATTGGAAGCAACTGTGGTTGGAATTGATACTGTTGAGCATTTTGGCATTGAAAGAAAGCGGTGGCAGTTGGAATGCGATGGATGGACAGAATATTGGCTGGATGGAATCGGTAGTTTGAGCGGTCCCTTGCATTCGTTTTACCCATTGTGCATCATCTGTCCCGTGTGGGACTTGTTATGCTTTCATGAGAATGATGATCTGCTCTACATTATGCCAGGTCAAACAAATTGTTATCAAACTTCAGTTGGGATTGAAGAGCAGTTGGCTGAGCCTACCTGCAAAATATTGCCGAATCCGGTTAACCAGGGTCAGCATTTTGAAATTGAATCCTCACAAGGTATCAGGAGCATAAGCATCTATAACTCGGTCGGGCTATTAGTAAAGCAGATTTTTTCTGTTCCCAAAGAGGGGTTAATTATCGAAACAGATAACTTGAAGCCAGGCTTGTACCTGGTTAAAATCGAAATCTGGAACAAGCAGAAGATAACGAAAAAACTATTGGTTCTATAAATTTCAATACAGGGAGCGTAAACGCCCGTTTTTGGGGTGGTCGTACTTTTAATCCCGGACGTGAACGTCCGGGCTACGGATTCCGTTTCCCTGGAAGGTTTACGGGATTCGTAGCCCAGGGCTTCAGTTTGTCAGCAATGGCAGCGGGTTTCCATTCTTAGTGAGGTTGAAGGATTCCGTAACTCAGGGCTTTAGCCGGAAAGATGATACACAAGATTCCAAATCACGGCGAGATCACAGGATTCCGTAGCTCAGGGCTTCAGCCGGAAAGATGATACACAAGATTCCAAATCACGGCGAGATCACAGGATTCCGTAGCTCAGGGCTTCAGCCCTGAGAATGAAAGCAACGATTAACTTAGGGCGTTTACGCCCAATAAAATTATACACCATGTCACACACCTATTCAAGAATCTGGATGCACTATATCTGGTCACCACACAATAGGGCACAAATCCTAAACAAGGTACTCAATTCGAAGCTTATCGCACACTACAAAACAAAATACCCACAAGGAGAGGATATTTATGTGGATACAGCCAATGGTGTTTCTGACCACATCCACCTTCTGGTTGGGCAAATGCCGGTAGTGAGTGCATCAAAGGTTGTCAACCAGGTGAAAGGTGAATCATCACATTGGATAAATAGCAATAAATTAACCACCCAAAAGTTTGGCTGGCAGGAGGGCTTCAGTGTTTTTTCAGTTTCACATAGTCAGGTGCAGACGGTCAGAAACTATATCTTAAATCAGGAAGAGCATCACAGGAAAATGACCTTTGAGGAGGAGGTCAGGAAGTTTTTGAAAGCCAATGATATTGACATTAATACGGAGAAATTCGGCTAAATGGGCGTAAACGCCCTGTTTGGGGGTGGTTGTTCTCATTTTCCCGGACGTGAACGTCCGGGCTACGGATACCCATCCCCAATGAGGTTGAAAGAACCCGTAACTCAAGGCCTGTATTTTAGGAGAAAGGCCAGAGGGTCGAAGGATTCCATAGCTCAGGGCTTCAGCCCTGAGAATGAAGCGACGAACAAACCCGGGCGTTTACGCCCAGTACAAACTTTTCCTTTTTGTTACTTTTGCCTCCAAAATAAAAACTGCATGAACAACTTCTGGAAAGACCTGCCAAAACCTGCTTTCACTCTCGCACCAATGGAAGATGTTACCGATACAACCTTCCGTCAGCTGCTAATGGAGATTTCTGATCCAGAATTCTTTCATGTAGTATTTACCGAGTTTACTTCTACTGATGGGATGTGCCACCCTGTTGGCCGGCCAAATGTAATTAGCCGCCTGAGGGTAAGTGATTCGGAGAGGGAATTGTTACGCAAGACAGGCATTAAACTGGTAGCACAAATATGGGGTGCCAATCCTGAGAAATATTATCAATCGGTTAAATTTATTTGTGAGGAGTTCGATTTTGATGGTATCGATATCAATATGGGATGCCCTGTAAAAAAAATCGTTAAGCAGGGTGCCTGCTCTGCATTGATCGGTCAAAACCAGTTGGTTACTGAAATTATACAAGCTACCAAAGAGGCTTCCTGCATCCCTGTTAGTGTGAAAACCCGGACAGGGATTAAGCAACATATTACCGAGGATTGGATCGGGCACTTACTGGAGCAGGACCTGGCAGCAATAACCCTGCATTGCCGTACCCAGAAGGATCAATCGGAAGCACCCGCCGACTGGAATGAAATTACTAAAGCAGTAAATGTGCGGGATTCCAGTGAAAAAGATATCCCTTTGTACGGAAACGGCGATGTGATTTCAGTTGAGGATGCACTTGTAAAATGTGATCAAACCGGTGCTGACGGAGTGATGGTTGGCCGTGGCATTTTTCATAATCCCTGGTTTTTTAACCATCCTCAAATTGAAATATCAACACAACAAAAACTGGATTTGCTTTGGCGCCATGTTGATTTGTTTACCGAAACCTGGGGCAGTGAGAAACATTTTGCCATCCTGAAGAGATTTTTCAAAATTTACACCAATAGCTTTTATGGAGCCGGCCACCTCAGGGCGCAATTAATGGAAACCAATTCAGCCGGGGAAGTCAGGGCCGTAATCGACGCTTTC
>CAZBDF010000289.1:0-6476 GCA_964490385.1 uncultured Lentimicrobiaceae bacterium
CAGCGGTTTCTTTTGTAAGTATTATCGATCTGTTGTTGTTCAACGCTGTTTCAGGGTTGCCCTGGAGCATGGGAAATGTAAAGATTTTTAGAAAATTACTGTCAACCACGGCACCATTGCTTTCCAGAAAAGCACTTTTGGAATCGTCGTCCAAAGTGACATTAAAAAGCAATTCACCGGGATTACGGAACCTGGTATTTTCTTCAATTCCCGGAAAGGTTCCTTTTAGTACAGGGCCATAGGCATCACCGGTCATGTCGGCGGTGTAATCCATGGTCTCCATGTGCATGGTTTTTCGCAGCAAATAAATCCTGTCGATATTTTCATGGAATTTATCATAACTGTATTCGTAGCTGATGATGATCAACAGGAAGATGGCGCAGGCAAGCCCCATGCTCAAGCCAAGGATATGGATAAATGAGAATAACTTATTCCTGAGTAAATTTCTCCAGATGACGGTGATGTAATTTCTAATCATTTTCTTTTGTTTCCAATTCTATTTGCTAAGGGCGTGCCATGTATTTTAACTTATTGAAATAGTTGTTCTTAGCTTATGGATTTATAGCCGGCCTTTTTTATTGTGTCCAGATATTTGACACATCATGTTGAAATTATGGACACTTTCTTTGGTGCGCTGAATTGCAGGGGCTATCTTTGCTCAACATTTATTAAAGCGTTCGCTTTGAAAAGTGCTTGTTGAAAATGAGGTTTGGGCTAAAGCCGCAAATGTAAACGGCTTGACTTACCACGGGCTAAACAGGCTGTGTGAAAATGAGATTTATTAATAGCCCTGGCATTTATGCCAGGGATTTGGTACGAGCTGTAAAATTGGGCTTTAGCCCAAATAGTCAGTGTTTGGACTAAAGTCCATCCATCATTCGCATTTTTAATCTCCGGCATAAATGCCGGAGTTAGTCATGTCAGAGATAATGTTTACCTAGCCTGTTTAGCCCGTGGTAAGTGATAGACTGCGTGATACTGGACTTTAGTCCAAAGTCTTTACTTTTCAGAGAGATCAAACCAGTAACAAACATACAATTGTAATGAAACAAACTCCAGGTAGAATCCTCATCGCAGATGATAAACGTGCCATCCTCAATTCGCTGGAACTGTTGCTTGAAGATTATTTTGAGGAAGTAGTCACTATTTCGAATCCAAATCAAATTCCCGCACTGGTCGGCAAACAGGTTTTTGACGTTTACCTGCTTGACATGAATTTTTCGGCTGGCACAGCTACCGGGAATGAAGGTTTGTTTTGGCTTAATAAAATTAAGGAACTGGATGCTGAAGCGGTAGTTGTTTTTATCACAGCTTATGGCGATGTTGAATTGGCAGTGAAAGCTGTAAAATCCGGTGGCTTCGATTTTATTCTCAAACCCTGGGAAAATCAAAAACTGATTGCAACAATATCAGCAGCAGTTAAATTCAGAAAATCGAAAAATGAGATAGACAGACTGACTAAAAAAGAAGCCTGTCTTAAAGGTGATGTTGCCGGGGCTTTCACGCTGGTTAAGGGAAAATCGAAGGCCATGGAGCCTATCTATGAAATCATTAAACGGGTTGCACCGACGGATGCCAATGTGTTGATGCTTGGAGAAAATGGTACCGGCAAAGAAGTTATTGCCCGCGAAATCCACAGGCAAAGTAAACGAAAAGATGAAGTGTTTTTTTCAGTTGATGTAAGTGCATTGAGTGAGGGCATTCTGGAAAGTGAACTTTTTGGCCATTCGAAGGGAGCTTTTACCGGATCCATCGAAAATAGGCACGGAAAGTTTGAAGCAGCATCGGGGGGCACACTGTTTATGGATGAGATTGGAAATATGGATTTGCAAGCTCAGGCAAAGCTACTAACTAGCCTTCAAAATCGAACTATCACGCCACTTGGATCGACCAAAGAAATTCCCATCGACATCAGGCTGATATGTGCCACCAACAAAAACATCGATAACCTGATTAAAGATGGCCAATTCAGGGAAGACCTGTTTTACAGGATAAATACAGTTACCATAAATCTCCCACCTTTGCGCGAAAGAAGGGAAGATATTTTGCCCCTGGTTGATTACTACCTGAAAATGTATTCGCAAAAATATGATAAGCCTGATTTAATGATTAACGAAGGCACACGTAAAAAACTGGAATCAAATCCCTGGAAAGGGAATATTAGGGAGTTGCGCAACGCTGTCGAAAAGGCGGTGATCCTGTCAGAAGGTAATCTGCTTTCAGATATGGATTTCAATATTACTCAAATCGATGCAATATTCAACGGCCCAAATGGACTGATGCCCCTGGATGCCCTCGAAAAAAGAGCAATTTCAAAAGCAATACAAGTACACACTGGCAATCTGAGTAAGGTGGCCAAAGATTTAAAAATTAGCCGGCAAACGCTTTACAATAAAATTAAGAAGCATGGTCTTTAAAAACTTCTATTCGCAAATTGGATTGCGATTAAGCCTGTTGGTTGCATCCGTTATTTTTACTACATGGTTGGTGGTTTCGGGGCAGAAATTGATTTTTAGTTTGAATTTTCTGATATTGTCGATTTTACAATTTGGCTGGCTGCTCTGGTACCTCAATAAATGGAACAGGGAATTGCATGATTTCTTTCGAGGGCTCAAAGAATCCAGCTATGAAATTCCCAGGCACCTGGGCTGGAAATGGATACGTCCGATGGAGCAGCCCCTGACTGAATTGAAAGAATATCTGCGAAAGCAACAGGAGCAAAAGGAGGTTGAAAATGAATATTTTAGGGTGATGAGTGAGCAGGTGGCTACCGGCATCCTTGTCTTCGATGAGGAGTGGAATGTGGGTTTTTCGAACAAAGCTATTTTGCAATTGCTCGATATCGAAGCCATACGGAATGTAAATACTTTGGAGCGAAGTAATCCTGAAATCGTTAGGCTGTTGAAAGATTTGCTTCCGGGAAATACCACCGAATTTGTGTTGCATGCACACCAGGATCCCCGTGTTTTAATGATTCGTACATCGGAATTTATTACTGCCAAAAAGCGATATAAGGTTTTTGTTTTCGATAACATTCAGCAATTGATTAACCGAAAGGAGGTGGAAAGTTGGCAAAAACTTATCCGGGTACTCAACCACGAAATTATGAATTCCATTGGCCCCATCAACTCTACCACTGAATTGCTGATTGAAAAATGGGAAGGTGATATAGAGGATGCTAAACAGCAAAAACAATTGGCTGCAAAAACCATTAAAGGGCTGGCAGTAATTGGCGAAAGGAGCAAGAGCCTTGCGGAGTTTGTAAACGCCTACCGCAGCCTGACCAAAAACCCGGTTCCTGATATAGACTGGATTGACCTGACTGAATTGATAATTGAAATAATTCAATTATATGACAATGATTTTAAAAAGCTTGGAATTCAGCTTGAGTTAAAACTTGAGAAAAACATAAATATTCAGGCCGATCGCTCATTTCTAGAACAAATCTTTGTGAACATTATTAAAAATTCCATCGAGGCTTTTGGTGGTATGGATCAAGTGCTGAAATCAATCAGCATTTATGCACTGAACACATCAACAAGTTGTTTCGTAACCATAAAAGACAATGGCAAAGGAATGAGCGACGAAGTGCTTGAGAGTGCCTTTGTCCCCTTTTACACAACCAAAGATGATGGAAATGGTATTGGGCTTAGCCTGGCCCGCCAGCTGATGTTTGCAATGGAAGGTTCCCTGGAAATTAGAAGTAGAGTGGGTGAAGGGACAGAAGTGAGGCTGATGTTTTGAGGATTCTATAGCCAGCCGGGAATGAGCACTAAATCTTATTTTGCTTCCAAATTGTCCAGGTCTGCCAAAATAGAAAATCATTTCCCTGATCTTTCAACTTTCCTTTTGTAATGTGTTGTTCAATCATTATGCATCCAACATTTTATTCCCTCGAATATTCATTTACTCACTATTTTTTCAATATTCCAACTTTCCCTTCCCCACTTTAATATTCAAGATTCGTTTTCTCAAGGCTTAACCCTGACAGGGTTTCAAACCCTCTCAGATGTTAAGAAAAGTTAGTTTTTAATAAATTTCAGATTCTTTGTTATGCCTTCATTTTGGATTCTGATAAAATAAATCCCTGTTGGAAAATCCGATACATCGACAGATGGGCCATTTCTGGTGAAATCTATTTTAGCACCATTAGAGTTGTAAATTGCAATTTCTGCCCCAGATGAAATTCCTTCGAGGTGAATAACATCACACGCCGGATTTGGATAAATAAATGCGCTTTCCTCAAAAATATTTATAGATTCTTCCACCGAAGTTATCGCATCAAATACAGCATGAATTGTATCCAATAGCGGCGTGCCCTGAATAACTCCCGAGCCTGGTGAAGTTTCCATGTAGTCGCCGGTGATTTCCCAGATTATAATTCCTTTGGCATTGTAATCTTTCACGTATTGTGCCTTCAGGCCAACCGATCTCAGGTTATCGTAAGTAACAAAGGTATTTATTGAATTTCCCAGCAAATAGGGGCATTTCACCTGATCGTCCCAGAAATAGCTAAATTGATCCATCTTTTTCATGATGTTGTAATACAGCGGTTGTCCTTCGTCTTCCGAAAAAGTAGCGCCATCATAGCCGGTGTGTGGGCCATAAAGTTGGGTGCAGTTGGCAAGGCCTTTTCCATAAAAAGCAATGCCAATATTGATCATGTCAGCCGGGACATCGTATTCTTCGGTAATTTTGGTAAACGTTCCATCGAAACACCAATCCGGGTTTCCAACAGCCGGTGAATATAAAGGAGTGTGGTGGTTGCTTTCAGGATCCCACGAACCATGAAAGTCATAAGTCATCAGGTTGATCATATCCATTAAAGGAAGGCTATTTTCGAAGTCAATGTTTTGCATCCTTTCTTCAGCAGAACCAATACAGGTGGTTAGCATATATTCTTGTCCGGTTTGAAGTTCCAGGGCATCCAGTCCGGCCCTTAGTTCCTGACAGAGGTAAGTGAAATTTTCCTTGTCGGCGGGTGTGCCGCCGTTTGGCTCGTAGCCGGGATATTCCCAGTCAAGGTCGATGCCATCGAATTTTAAATCGATGATCAGGTTGATGCAGTGATCGACAAAATTCTGCCGTTTTGTGGGGCTTGCAGCAATGCCCGGGAAGTTATACGAATCGTTCCATCCACCAATTGAAGGCAAGACTTTTACTCCCGCCTGGTGGGCAAGGTAGGGGAGGCTTTTGGTGGAATCATGTGTTTGGACCGGCCACCAGATCATCGGGCCTAACAAAATATTTTCATCCGCCCAGGCATCTACCGTAACAATGCTGCCATCGGCCAATGGCCTGAAAAAGGCATAGTTGATCACTGTGTATTTTTCATACATGATAGATTCGGGATCGACAAGCCCCGAACGATCATACCATTGCCAATTTGGGTAGTAGCCAACGATTTCTTTTTGGTTTTGAGCAACACCAGATTTGGCTATAAAGCTGCAGAGTAATAAAGTTACAATTAGTGGTAAAGTTGATTTCATATTGATAGTTTCGCTAAGTTGCTGATCTCATAGTATTATTCCGCAAAGCTAAATAATTCCGTTCTTGAAAATGTTATCATTGAGGTAAATACTTTCCTGGACTATAAGATTCAAAACTAACCAACATGTTGTTAGTTTTACAAGATGTCAGGAGCAGATCCCGCGAAGCGGTTTTAATTTTCAAATTTGCACATCAGCATCCCGTACGTACGGGATCAAATTAATGTAGTTACTAAGATTCAATTTTTTCCAGGAAAATATAATCCACAAACCGTTTGCAATTTTTAACAAAATTCATGGTCCTTTCAAGGTAAAGAGTATTACATTTGCAATAATTCTCAAAAGAGAATAATTCCTAATAAGTAATTTGTATCATATGGATTTGTCCGAAATAAGAAATAAGCTCAGTGAAAAAGGGTTGAAAATCACTCCTCAGCGTATCGAGGTCCTTCAGGCTATTCATGCGTTAAACAATCATCCTACGGCTGACATGATCATTGCAAATATCAAAAAGTTGCATCCAAACATAGCCATCGGAACAGTGTATAAGACTTTGGAAACTTTTGTCAAGAAAGGCTTGATTACAAAAGTGAAAACCGATGGGGATATTATGCATTATGATGAGGTCATGGACAATCATCATCACCTGTATTGTTCTGAGTCTGATAAAATAGAAGATTATTTTGATGACAAGCTCGATCAGGTTATACAAGATTATTTTGAGAAAAAGAACATTCCGAATTTCAAGATTGAAGACATTAAATTACAGATAAAGGGAAAATTTAACAACTAATATTTTTACTAACAAAAAACAAATTTTAAAATGGAAGAGAATTTAGAAATGGCAGTTTCGATGCCACGCATTGGTGATGCTGCACCAAAATTTAAAGCAGTTACAACGCAGGGTGAAATCAATTTCCCCGAAGACTACTCTGGCGAATGGGTGATCCTGTTTAGCCACCCAGCCGATTTTACACCGGTTTGTAC
>CAZBDF010000290.1:0-6443 GCA_964490385.1 uncultured Lentimicrobiaceae bacterium
GCGTTACTATAGACAACTATTTACAGGGTATTGAAATGGAAATGAATAAAAAGACCTTAAATAGAGTCAGTCCTTTCACTGAACAAAAACAATTTATGATTGCAGATTGATGATTTTTTATCTCAGATGTTAGTGTCTTCCAATTGAATCATAAATCGTTAATCGCCAATCTTAAATCAAAAAATTACGACTTTACGGACAGACGAAAAACAAAAACTACAACAAGCATTATGCGAAAACTATTACAACTACTGTTATCAGCAACCATCCTGCTTGCGGCATTCTCGTGCACGCAGCTGCAAAAACCTGAAAAGCTTACCATCAAAATTATCGAGACCAGCGATGTGCATGGTGCTATTTTTCCTTACGATTTGATGGAAGACAGGGAAACTGATCATTCGCTGGCACAGGTACTGACTTATGTAACCCAGGAAAGGGCCAATCCTGAGCAAGTGGTTATTTTCCTGGATAATGGCGATATACTCCAGGGCGATCCCATCGTGTATTATTACAATTTCGAAAATACCGAAAGTGAACATATTTGCTCGGAAGTAATGAACTACATGGCTTATGATGCGGCCACAGTTGGCAATCATGACATCGAGCCCGGCCATGCTGTGTATGATAAATTAAATACCGATTTTGATTTCCCCTGGCTGGCAGCCAATGCAGTGGGCACAGAATCTGGAGAGCCGTATTTTAAACCTTATGTGATATTGAAAAGAGGAGGTATTAAAATTGCCGTTCTTGGGCTGATCACCCCTGCAATCCCACAGTGGCTACCCGAAAACATCTGGGAAGGAATGGAGTTCCGGGATATGATTGAGTCGGCAAAATACTGGACTGAAAAAATCAGGAAAGATGAAGACCCGGATGTAATGATCGGCTTATTCCATGCCGGTGCCGATTATTCATACAACATGCAACAGGCCCTCACCCCTAAGAATGAAAATGCCTCAAAGCTGGTTGCAGGGCAAGTTCCGGGTTTTGATGTGGTTTTTGTTGGGCACGACCACCATGGCTGGAATGAAAAGTTTACGAACTGGGCAGGAAACGAAGTCCTTCTGCTGGGGCCAACCAGCAAGGCGCGCAATGTTGCCGTTGCCGAAATTGGGCTTTCGCTCAATAAAACCACCAATCATTACCAAAAAACTTTGAAAGGAGAATTGATTGCCATCAATGATTATGCTCCTGATTCAGCTTTTATCGCTGAGTTTACACCGGCTTTCGACAAAGCCAAATCGTGGGTTGGAAGCCCGGTAGGATCTTTTACCGAAGTCATCGATTCGCGTGAAGCATTCTTTGGCGATTCTCCCTTTATCGATCTTATCCACCAGGCACAACTCGAGATCAGTGGCGCTCAAATATCCTTTGCTGCTCCCCTAAGCTTCGATATGCAAATTAATGCCGGTGAGTTTTATGTGCGGGATATGTTTAAACTCTATCGTTTCGAAAACCTGCTCTATACCATGGAATTGGGTGGGGTTGAAATCAAAGATTTCCTGGAGTTTTCGTATAATCTTTGGATGAATCAAATGGAAAACGAAAAAGACCTCCTGATAAATTTCAAAGAAAATGAAGATGGATCCCTTGTTCCATCACGTTTTGGTAATGGCTATCAGTTGAAAAATGCCTACTATAATTTCGATTCAGGAGATGGGCTGAATTACACGGTTGACGTAAGCAAGCCTTTTGGTGAAAGGGTAGAAATAGTATCTCTTGCTGATGGAACGCCCTTTGATTTGAACCAAAAATACACAGTTGCCGTTAACTCGTACCGTGGGAATGGAGGAGGCGGACACCTTGTTGAAGGCTCCAAAATCAGGCAGGAACTGCTTCAGGACAGGATTGTCAGTTCTACGGAAAAGGATCTCCGTTTTCATATGATGGAATGGATGAAAGAAAAAGGTCAAATTACTCCAACGGTTAATAACAACTGGAAAGTGATTCCCGAGGACTGGGTGGAAGTGGCAAAACCAAAAAGTTATGTTCTGTTATTTGGTGAGGGGGAATAATTTAAACTGGTTTTATGAGCGTTGCAGGTGGGTGTTAAATATTGCTTTTCTGCAAACTATATCTTTCTGTTTATCTGGTTATTAAGATTTGTCAAAAAAAACGTCTTTTCGTCCCGCTTTTATTTCAAATCAGAAGCCAAATTGTAAAAACTCAGTATGAGTTTAGCTATTGTAGTAAAAGGGATTTGTAAGTATCCTTCAGCAACTCAGTATGAGTTGAGCTATCAAGAATTGGGCTTATTGAATGAGTTAATCTATTAATTGCGAAACCTCCCGTATGGATGGGACAGGCTGTACCGGGTTTTTAGTGTTGTTTTGGAAACGATATTTCTACAATACCACAACCCGTACCGGGTTGAAAAAAAATGTTTTCTGGTCAATAACTTATAGACCAAGCAATGAAATCCTTATCATTTCCTGGCCCTTATGGGTCGGTCCTTTGTGGAATTATATTTCTTGTATTTTACTTTTGATCTTATCAATAATGGCTTGTTCCGATTCTTCAATTCCGTTATAAGCCGCGGCAACACGATCCATTACATTCAGGCATGTATTTTTTAACTTTTCATCGAATAGTTGCTTATTGTTTTCAAGGAATTCAACAAAACCGTTATAAGCCTCTTCTACTGATATATTTTGCTTTTCCAAACGGTGAAATTCTCTCTCGGTATTGAAAGCTTCAAGGGCATGCCTTCCGTTACCACTGTCCTTTTCAAGGTCAACAATTTGGGAAATCACAAAATGAAAAATCTTTGCTGATTCTTCGATTTGGATGCTGCCATCTGCTTTAGCAATGGCGTAAACAAGTTTGCCTAGTGCGGTGTAATATTCCTTGTAGTTCATTTAATTTTTGAATAGTCAGGGCTTGACTCCAAGTCAAGCCCTGACTTGATGAATAAAGCCCTGACTTATAGCCAAGCCCTGACTGTTTGCTGTGCTTAAACCAACAACCCGCCTTTCTTGTAAATCTCCACTTGTACATCCGAGAATGGATCAGTATTTCCATTTTTGTTTTTGGTGATGTTGGTGATTTTTCCTGAAGTAAAATCGATCTTTACCCTATCCCCATTTTTGATGTCCAGGTTTTCGATAAGCTCAGGTTTGTAGCTTAGGATGGGAAAGGCAGCATTGATTGCGTTTCTTTCGTAAATCGCACCGTACGATTCGGCAAGGATACATGATACACCCAATGACTTAAAGCAGTCAACGGCTTGCTGACGAGAACTTCCGGCGCCAAAGTTTTTACCAACGATTATAATATCCCCGGCTTCAGCTTTTTTCGAAAAATCTTCGTACCCTGCAAGGTTGTCGAATGTATATTGCCCCATTTCATCAATATTGGTGATGGTGAGGTAGCGATTATGGAAGATCATATCGGTGTCGATATCATCTTTTTCAATCAGCCAAACACGGCCTTCAACAACTGTATCGTGTTTGCCGATTTCTTTTACTTTTTTCACAGACTTGAAAGCTTCATCCCCTTTTGCTTCAAAAACTGCCGGTTCAGCAGGCAGGTCATCAATAGTGGTGATGTATCCCGCAATAGCAGAAGCCGCAACTACAGCTGGTGAGGTTAAATAAACAAAACCCTTACCTTGCTTGCCCGAAAAGTTCCTGTTCCCGGTACTTACCGTAACTTCTTGCGGGCCATTTTGCCCCACTTGTCCGGCTGCACAGCCGGCGCATCCTGCATTAGAAACCAGCGCTCCGGCACGCTTAAATATCTTGATGTAACCTCTGTCGAGGGCTTGTTCCCATACTTCATCTGTAGAAGGAACAATTTTAAGAACAACTCCAGGTGCAACCTTTTTGCCATCCAACACTTTTGCTGCAATTTCGAGGTCGCTAATTCGTCCGTTGGTACATGAGCCAATAAATGCCGAGTCAATCTTAACCTTTTTCACCTCCTCGATGTCGATATCGTCGTGTGGGTGGCCGGGCTGGGCAACCATAGGTTTGAACTTAGTAACGTCAATGTTGATTATCTTATCGTAAACTGCATCATCGTCAGCAAATACCGGTGTTACCTTTTTACCATGCAGATCTTCCAATGCTTTTACCACACCATCGCTTGGCGTAAACAAAATGATAATGGCCCCCATCTCAGTACCCATCGACGAAATGGTAATACGTTCGTCCAGGGTCAATTTATTTGCGGCTTCACCATAAAGTTCAACTGAATAGCCAAGCAATTGGTTTGCACCGAAAATATTCAGCATATTTAGTGAGAAATCCTTTGCGCTGATGTTTTCGGGCTTGAGCCCCTGGAAGGTAATTTTAACCGATTTCGGTACCTTAAACCAAGCTGAGCCGTTGGCCCAAACTGCAGAAATGTCCTGATCGCCCATTCCCTGTCCGAAAGCACCAATAGCTCCCATAATGTTGGCGTGCGAATCGGTAGAAACAAAAGTGCCCCCCGGTAAAATCAGGCCTTTATCGATGGCCAGGTGTGTGCCAATACCGGCATTGATGTCATAAACTTTCACGTTGTTTTCGCGGGCATATTGCCTGCAAAAATGCTGGTTGGCTGCATATTTTTGGTCAGAACCACCCGGATTGCAATCGAATGTGAAGTAGGTTTTTTTTGGGTCATCGAGGGCAAGGCCATTATCGAGGATATTTTTAACAACATTGGCTCCACCAAAGTCGCGGGCCACACGGCAGTCGATACTAACATCAACAATTTGTCCGGGCATCACATCTTTTTTTCCTGAGTGGTTGGCTAAAATCTTTTCAATAACATTCATTTTCGTATGTTTTAATGTGTATTTTTTCAGTTGTGCAAAACTAAAAGGAATTTTGAAGTGGGGGTGCTTTTGTGGGAAAAAATTGAAATTGGAACTGGAGTGATGGGGAAAAGGGATAAAATAAAAACCTTCGCCTCGCCACCGCTAAATCTGAGGCAACACGTGGAAGGGATGCAAGCCCTGAGGTACGAGGGGATGGCGGCCCTGGCTTTAGGTTTTTTTTTATCAAGGGTTTCCCTGCCTCGCCGGCAAGGCGGGCAGCCCCTTCCTTCGGTCAGGGCTTTAAACCCCTTGTTCTCCGCTCTTCGCTCTATGCCCCAAGCTCTTCGCTCTCTTTGATTTCCTCAAACGCCAAACGCTACTTCCACTCCACTTTCTTCCTCGCCACCGGCATGGTCATGCACCTGGCACCGCCGCCGCCACGCGAAAGTTCTGAACCTTCAATGGTAATGACATATTTCTTGTAATCCCCGGGCATTGCTTTTTCGTTGATAACATCTTTTGCTGTAATCACATCATATCCGTTATTGCTTAGTTCTTCGATGGTGTATACATTGCGTCCGTAACCGATGACTTTTCCGGGCCCGACAGCAAAAAAGTTAGCCCCTGAGTGCCATTGCTCACGTTCCTGACTCCATGAGTCCTTTGATCCGCCGCAAAATATTGGTTTCAAATCCATGCCCAATTTTGAAAGGGAATCAAGAATGTTTTTTTCTTCATTGATTTTTACATTCCTGTTGTCGATGGTAATATGGATGGTTTTGTAGCGGTTGGGTTGCATCACCACAGGTTCAAACACCATGCACTCGTTTTTATTCAAAAATGTAAAAACCATATCCAGGTGGATAAATGATTCGCGATCGACAGGCAATTCCTGGACTATAATATGTTGGATGCCCTCTTTTTCTTTGAAATTATCAATTATCACATCCACTCCTTCGGGAGTTGTACGCGCACCAATACCAATTAAAATAATATCGTCACGAGCTATCAATACGTCACCACCTTCAATACTTGCATTTTCGTGGTTCTTGTTCCTGGTGTCAGCACCAAAGGTTGAGGTGTTGAAGGTGGGATAGTAATCAAAAATAGCCTCCATGATCTGTGATTCACGTACGCGCACACGGCTCGCCATTTTAGAGATCAGCACCTTATCATACATCGAAATGGAAGCGTCGCGTGTAAAGAAAAAATTATGTAAAGGTTTTAATGCAAACCGCTTGTCACTCAGGAAACGGCTCAGGCTGTCTTTGTTTAAGCGCACGCCCTCGATGAGGTGCTGGGCAGTTTGTTGCGGGTCAAGTTGAAACAGGAATTCTGACAAGTGAGGGTCAATGCAGCTTGTGCAGATTTTGTTGATAAGATCGGTTTTAACCTTGTCATTTTTCAGGATTGAGGCCAATAAATCTTCAACTTCAAAAACCGTAGTTAATTTTTTCAACACACCTTGAAAATCCATGTATTCTTCGCGGGCAACTGCCAGGTTAAGGATGTCGCTATAAAGGGCACGCTCGGCGTTTTCGGGGGTCATGTTTTCAACTTCGCTGCCCGGGGTGTGGGTGATCACCGCCTCCAATGCACCAATTTCGGAGCTTACATTTACTGAAAGGTTATTCATGTTTGCCATCAAGTATTTTCATTTTTGTAATTGCCGGCAAAGGTAGGGGTAAAAAATGAAAAG
>CAZBDF010000291.1:0-6422 GCA_964490385.1 uncultured Lentimicrobiaceae bacterium
ATAATCACACGCTGGCGTTGTCCGCCGCTCAACTCATCCAGGTGGCGGTGTGCTATTTCGTCTAAGTGCAGTTGGCGCATGATGGTTTCCACTACCGTGTAATCATTTCGCGAGGGCATCCATCCGATATAAGGTTTTCGTCCCATTAAAATGGTATCGATTACTGATACTGAAAAGGTATGGGTTTCTTGCTGGGGCACGTAGCCAATATATCTGGCCCTTTGTCGGGGCGAAAGGTGGTGTAGTGCTTGCTGGTCGATAAATATATTACCGGCATACCCGTCCAAAATTCCTGTGCAACATTTAAGCAAAGTACTCTTTCCTGATCCGTTGGGACCTAAAAGCGCAGTAATCTTTCCCGGCTCAAAATCCAGCGTAATGTCATGCAGGACTTTATCTTTGCGATAAGCAAAACTCAACGCTTCTGTTCGCATTATCGTCATAGTGTCCTCCTGCGGCGTTTTATAAGCAGATACAAAAAGAGCGGTGCACCAATGAAGGAGGTTAGAATACCTACTGGTAATACCATGGGTGTCATGAGTGTCCGCGCAAGCGTATCAGAAAAAAGCAAAAAAATGCCTCCATACAGCGCCGAGGCCGGGATGAGAAAACGTTCGTCGCTGCCGGTAATTGCCCGGACGATATGTGGCACTACCAGCCCTACAAAAGCAATGATGCCAAAAAATGATACGGCAATGGCGGTAGAAAGTGAGGCTACGATCATTCCGCCGGTACGGGTGGCGTTGACGTGTACGCCCAGGCTCACTGCAGTTTCGTCGCCGGCATCCAGTGCGTTATAGTTCCATCGGTTGTAGATAAAATAAGTGAGCGTGGGAATTGCTACGGTCAGCATCACCCAAAACTCTCGCCAGCCGGCACGTCCCAGGTCGCCAAAAGTCCAGAAAACGATGGCAGCAATCTGTACATCATCTGCCACGAATTGTAATGCAGTGGTTCCGGCAGTAAACAGTGAACCTGACATGATACCAGTGAGGATGATGGTTTCGGGGCCGGCATTGCGTAGCCGCGTAACCGCCAGGATGATAAGTGTTGCCACAAGGCTGGCAGCAAAGGCACAAAGTGTGATCAGATAAGGATTGTCGATAAGGATGGCGTCGGTGCTGTTGCTATGGGTGGTGCCCGCTCCAAATAGCACTACGGCAGCCGCTGCGCCAAATGCAGCAGCGTTTGAGATGCCCAGTGTAAAGGGTGAACCCAGCGGATTTCGCAAAAGGCTTTGCATGGCCGCCCCGGCTACGGCCAGCATCATCCCGGACAACACTGCCGATAAAACGCGGGGCAAGCGGATGTTAGTGATGATCTGTCGTGCAATGGGCTCCCCTTCGCCCCGGATAACCCCAAAAACCTGGTTTAATTCCAAATTAGCAGTGCCTGACAGGACACCAGCAGCACCAAGTATCAGTAGCAACACTATCCCCACGGCCAAAAAAATGCGTTTGCGGAGAAGGTTCAGTCGGTAGGTTTGCAAAGGCTGCATCATCATCCTTCGATATTTATTTGCTGACAACAAGTGCCAAATTTCTCGTGCATCTCATCTACTGCATCAGCACCCAGAATCATTGTATATATTTCACGGGCTTTCTGTTCCGGATCGACATCAGTAAATTGCTCGGGATAGAGCAGTTTGCCAATATAATAACTATTAACCAATATGGTGGAGTAGTTGGTAGTGTACCAGTTGTATGGCCATAGTGAATAAATATTTTGGTCTTTAACAGCATCAAGAATGTTCATCCAGGGCTCGTTAGAGAGCTTTATAGTGCCGGCGCTGGCATCCATGAAAATATATTCTGGATTCCAGAGGATGAGCTGTTCTTTGTCGATAAAAGCATTTTGAATAGTCTGGCTGTCCGCCGTCCAAACGGGTGGAAGCTCCTGCGCCACATTGTTTACATTCACCAGCCTGAAAGCTGGAAAGCGTGGCTCGGTAGAAGTAATGCCATGCGAACCGCGCCAGGCGATGCCGCCAATATAAACCCGCGGGCGCAATTCGAAAGGAAGGCCAACAGTACGCTGGTGCAGATCGGCCAGTGTGTGCCGGATGAATGTTGTAACTTCCTTGGCTCTTTGCGTACGGTCGAGTAAAGTTCCCAGCAGGTGCAGTGTTTTGAAAACAGTAGCCGTATCATCATCAAAGTTGCCATAGTCGATGGCAACCACCGGAACATTGGTGCGCGTTTGCAATTCTTCGGCTTCGGCATGGGTAAGGTAGGTGCTAATGATGAGGTCGGGAGCAGCAGCGGTGAGTAACTCCAGGTCGTAAAGATTGCCAGAGCCAATCAAAGGTTTATTTCGAAGTTCAGGATGAGCATAAAGATAAGGTACCGAACGCTGATTTTCGTTGCCTTCGACAGCACAAATAAGGTCGGTAGCATTGAGCCAGGTTATGAGGCGAAGCGTTCCGGCGTTGAGCACAACGATTTTTTGCGGGTGTGCCGGCACCATCACTTCGCGTCCCTGCATGTCCATAAACGGAGTTTCCGGGTAAGATGCTTTGTGATGGCTGCTGCTGCAGCTCCAAATTGTGGAGGAGATAAGGAGGATTGCTATGAATTGGCTCTTGTAAAAAAGACTATGTGAATTGAAAATATGCATTATCCAAATCTAAGTGTTGAGCCAAAAATCTTCGGTTCTTGATTGTGATATCAGCATGTGGACAACCTGAGAGTGGTTGGGAAAATTCCTGTTTTCGGCATGCTGATCCGGGTCTTCAAGCAGATTAATTTCGGTCGAAATGCCAAACCTTTTCAATGTCATAGTAGCACCTTTTTGTAATTCGTGCCACAAAAATAGATGTAATTTTTTGGCGAAAGCCGATGGAGATAAAATTTAGAAAGGATTTAAATGAGATCAGGAGTGGGGCAATTATCAAGCGGCCAGGTAAAAAACAAACCGGGAATCTATTTTGGTCAGATAGATTCCCAGTTGTTGCGTGTGCTGCAGTAGGAGGATGTTTCGCATCAGTTTACTTTTATTGTTGTTGTTCCTTGCTGGCATTTATAGTTGAGTACTTTTTATGGAGTTTGGTGAGGGGCGAGCATATGGTGAAGAATGTGATGCCAACCTGAGCATTTTGGAAATTTGTATGCTGAAACTTGCAATACTCTTATTCTTTCTCCTTATGCTGCTTTTTATCCATCATATAATAAATCAGCAAACTAATCCCACCGCAAATGAATGTCATCGAAAAATAAGCTACTTCTTCCTGCATCGAGGTGTATTCGCTAATCAGGTTGCCAAGTAAAATACCCAGGGCAATACCAATCAGTAGCAGGCCAAATTTCAGCGGGCCATTGGATTCTTTGTCCATTTTTAGCGTGGAGGCATCCGCCCCGTGCTGGATGAGCGAGAGGCGTTCTTTTTTACGAACAACCAAATAAACAATTGCAACTATCATTGCAAAAAAACCTAAGGGAACCAAAATTTCTACCATTGTATTTGAATTTTAAAGTGTTAATTATTTTTTGTGTCACCCTTTTTGACGCAGGTAAATTAGCATGGTTACAAACCGGCTTGAAAAAGTTGGATTGGGGGGAGTTGGAAATGTTAAATGATGAATTGTAAATTTTGAATGGGGGAAGGTAGAGGGGCATAGTGTGATATTTTTTCAAGTTTCTGGGGCAGAGACCTGTCAGAGTTCAACGTAGTCGATCCTGACAGAGTCAAAAAGGAATGTTGAATATCCAATGTTGAATAATGAATTTTGAAGTGGAGAGAAGGTATAGGGTATTCGGTATAGAGGTGTAGTGTAAGCTATTCCGAGATGCCAGCCACAAAATCCTTGTTTAGTAAAATCGATTCAAGGATGGCCTGCGAAGCTTCCGGGCCAAGTTCTTTGATGATCTCGTGCAATAGCCTTTTTTTCTCATCGGGACTCATTTTTTCCTTCAGCAACTTCATCAACGATTTGTACTGCGAACCCTTGAGCTCATCTTCCAATGCCGATAAAATTACGTTCACATCAATGGCACTTCCCTTGGTTTTTGGTTTTTTAGGTATCCCGAAGTTTTCAATTTCGATGATGGATGCCTCCAGAATTTCACGGCCAAGCTTTTTGCAGGTATCCAAATAAGATGTAGTTCCTGAAGTATCGCGCAGCGACCAAGAGTTGTATTCGTAGTCCAGCTTTTCAATTTGTTTGATCTTCTGGCTATTCTCGCCAAACATCCTTGCCAGCAAAACGATGGTATAATTTTTCCAGGCTTCCAGGTCGAAATCCTTGTTGTTGAGTTTGTCAATTTGCTGTTGCAGAAGGTCTATTTGTTTTTCTTTCATGACGGTGCGGGTTTATGAGGGGGTAAAGTTAATGAAAAGTATGAATTTGGTGAATATGATAAACAGATTTATATGTTATTGGTGAATACGATCGCTAAATTAATGGTTTCTTCTAAAAGATGTCCATTCAGGAATAAAAAAAGCCTGTTGAAATTTGATTTTCAGCAGGCTTAGTTGGAGGTATCGAGCGGATTCGAACCGCTGTACGCGGTTTTGCAGACCGCTGCCTAACCGCTCGGCCACGATACCATTTGCGTTAGGGCTGACAAAAGTAATATTTTTCATTTTAAGTATTCCAAATTATTTTGGAATAATCTTATCAAAATTCACCAAACACATTTTGAAAAGCTTGGGATTTAATTCTACTTTTGGCGATTGTTTTAATATATCAAGCTATGACTAACAACAATTTCAAGCCAAAAGATACAGATAATAATACTGGCGAAAAAACTTCTGTAAACTTCATCGAGGCTATCATTAACGAAGACCTGAAAGAAGGAAAAAACGAAAGCAGGGTGCATACCCGTTTCCCACCGGAGCCCAATGGCTACCTGCATATCGGCCATGCAAAGTCTATTATTTTGAATTATGGCCTGGCTAAGGAATACAATGGGAAATTCAATCTTAGGTTCGACGATACAAATCCTGTAAAAGAGGAACAGGAATATGTCGATTCTATAATGGATGATGTCCGCTGGCTGGGCGCCGATTGGGAAGACCGCCTGTTTTTTGCATCAGATTATTTCGACCAACTTTACGAATGGGCCGAAAAAATTATCCTTTCCGGAAAAGCATACGTTGATAATCAGCCGGCCGAACTCATTAGCGAGCAACGCGGCAATCCAACCAAGTCAGGCACAGAAAGCCCATTCAGAAATCGTACCCCGGAAGAAAACCTTGATCTTTTCAGAAGAATGAAAGCCGGAGAATTTCAGAATGGTGACAAGGTGCTTCGTGCTAAGGTTGATATGGCATCGCCAAATATGCACATGCGCGACCCGGTGATGTACCGCATTTTACATGCCCACCATCACCGGACCGGTGATAAGTGGTGCATTTACCCGATGTACGACTGGGCACATGGTGAGTCGGATTACCTGGAAGGAATTACACATTCGATTTGTACGCTGGAATTTGAGGTGCACCGCCCGCTTTACGATTGGTTTGTTGATCAGATACAGGAAACAGAATACCGTCCGCGACAAATCGAATTTGCCCGGCTAAATATTAGTTATACGGTTATGAGTAAGCGAAAGCTGCTTGAGCTGGTAAAAGAAAATTTCGTGAATGGTTGGGATGATCCAAGAATGCCAACAATTTCAGGATTGAGAAGGCGCGGATACACTCCTGAATCATTGCAACTTTTTGCTGATAAAGTTGGTGTAGCCAAGCGCAATAATATAATTGATGTGGCTTTGCTTGAGCATAGCATCCGTGAAGACCTCAATAAAAAAGCTGCTCGGGTAATGGCCGTGTTGACTCCTGTAAGATTAATCATTACAAACTATCCCGATGATTTGGTTGAACAAATGGAAACCGAAAACAATCCAGAAGATCCTGGTGCAGGCACAAGAAAATTACCCTTCTCGAAGGAGGTGTTTATTGAGAAGGACGATTTTATGATTGATCCTCCACGGAAGTTTTTCAGGCTGGGGCCGGACAGGGAAGTCCGTTTAAAAGGAGCTTACATCATTAAATGCGAAGGTTACAAACTGAACGATGAAACCGGCGAAGTGGAAGAGGTGTATTGTACTTATGAGCCTGAAAGCCGTAGTGGTTTGGAAGGAAGCAAGCGAAAAGTAAAAGGCACTTTACACTGGGTTTCGGCTAAACATGCCGTGGATGCTGAGGTCAGGTTGTTCGATCGTTTGTTTATGAGTGAAAGCCCCGAGAATGTAGAAGAAGGTGAAGATTATAAAGCCAATATAAATCCTGATTCGTTGAAGGTATTGGAAAATTGTAAACTTGAACCAAGCCTCAAAGCGGCTGCTCCCGGAGATAAATTCCAGTTTCAGCGCCTGGGATATTTTTGTGTTGACCTTGACTCAAAAGAAGATAAACCAATTTTCAATCGGACGGTTCCATTGAGGGATAGTTGGTCGAAAAAAGGAGGTAAATAAATTTGA
>CAZBDF010000292.1:0-6419 GCA_964490385.1 uncultured Lentimicrobiaceae bacterium
TTTAATTAGTGTTCGTCTATAAAGTCCAACTTCTGCGTTGTTGCTCAAAATCCAAATCCTCAAATACATTAGTATTCTGCGGTTTGAATTTTTCACACGCCTTGAATTTGAACTTTCTAGAGCAAACACCCGACTTTATGGACAGGCACTAATTAGCATAAATTTTCAAATTCATTAATTATTATCCTAAAACTGACCCTGGCCCATATGATTTCTAAACAATTGTTAACTAAAAACCCGGACTTTATTAACGGCGAGGTGATTCTCTTCAATAAGGGCATTGATTGGACTTCCTTTGATGTGGTAAACAGCCTGAAAATTTTCCTGAAGTTTGAATTTGGGATAAAAAAGATCAAGGTTGGCCATGCAGGTACACTCGACCCGCGAGCTACAGGTTTGGTAATTGTTTGTACCGGAAAAAAAACCAAAGTAATCGAAAGTTATCAGGCACAGGAAAAGGAATATGCCGGTGCTTTTTACCTGGGCAAGACCACACCGTCGTATGATACCGAGACCGAGGCCGATCAGGAATATCCCATCGATCATATTACCGAAGATTTAATTAGGGAAACCACCAAACAATTCACGGGTGAAATTACCCAGGTCCCTCCAGTATTCTCAGCTTTGAAAATTGATGGAAAAAAAGCTTACGAATATGCCCGTAAAAATGTAAAGGTGAAAATGCGGGAACGGCTCATCACCATCTTTAGTTTCGATATCGAAAAGATTGAATTGCCCCTGGTTTATTTCCGGGTGAAGTGTAGCAAAGGAACTTATATCCGCTCGCTGGCCTATGATTTTGGGAAAGCCCTGAACAGCGGTGCATACCTGAATTCATTGTGCAGAACCGCAATTGGGGAGTACAAAAATGATGATGCGATTACTATTGATGAGTTTAAGGAATATTACAGCAAGGCAAAACAGGTTCCGGAATAAAAAGGTATAGGGTGTTTGGTATAAGGAGGTGTGTAGGGTACATAGTGGACATAGGGTTTATAGGGTGAAAAGAGCGTGTTTGCCGACTTTGCTCCTTTGAAATTATGTGAAAGCAATGCAAGTTGGGTTTAAAGAACAAGGTTGATAGTGGTTGACTTTGAACCCTATTCCTACAAAATCCCCACCCCATTTATTAACTAACTACCGGATATTCTATCTTCAATAATGTCTATCAAATTTTTTACCGGTTCAAAATAGGGAAGAACTTTATCTTTATCAAAATCAAACAAATCGTCATAATCACCTTTTTGTCTCCAGGTAAAAAGCTGTGAGTACATTTTGCCTAATTCCTTAGATATTATTCCGTTTTTAATAAAGTGCTCTGAAAAATTTGATTTCGCCCCATTATGTGTTGTAGGGTTAAGGTCAACATTTAAAAGCAAGGCTGTAACTGAATAGTAAGCAGAATAATAAAGCCGATTTATTGTTGAATTCCATTTCTCGTTCTCAGACAAAATACAGGCATCATCAAAGGTGTCTCTTGCGCGATCGAGACGATACTTAATCAAATCTTTCTTTGATCCAATCATTTTATTTTTATCCCTTCATGCAAAATATTGTTGTACAATGGTGTGATAGAACGGGTTCCAATCCAATCTGACTTTGAATAGATTAATGGGGACAATACTTTCCCGGTTTCAAGTTCCAGTTCATAAATATCGTCCATGAGTTTTATTTCATATTCGAATGGAACTATCTCTGCACTAAGCAAGATCAGTATATCCCAATCAGATAAACTATTCGCATCACCCCGGGCTTGTGATCCATACAAATAAACTTCAGATTCCGGAAACTTTGCATTTGCCAGATTAACAATCCTATTTACTATTTCCTCATGCTTACTCATATGACAAAAATAGCATTTTTTTGAATATGCTGATGCGTTAGTACTTATCATATTTCCAACCAAAGCTTTGACTCTAGCTCTTTAAGTTCACGTCACTACAAAACATCTTCCCCGTTCATCAGATCCAGTGCTTTTTGAAAAGTCTCATCCTTTTGATGATAAATCGGATAAAAACCTTCATCATTCAGGATATTTCGTCCGATGAGTGCTTTGAGTAAAATCTTAATTTCATCTTGTCGTGCTGCGATTCCATCCGGGTCTTTTTCTATGCCGTTTTCTTCAGCAAATTCAGTAAGCCCATCAAACATTTCGTCGCTGATATTGAAGTCGCTGTTAAATTGTTTGTAATCCTTGTAGCGCGAAAGTTCATCGCGGTGGGCGTCGGTATATTCAAAGGAATAATCATAAATCACCCCGCGATTGATCAACCGGTTGTAATAGGCAAAGTGGTCGCCGGTTTCGACAGGAATAAAAATATCGGGCATAATGCCACCGCCGCCATAAACAATCTTTCCACCAGGTGTGACATATTTCAAGGAGTCATCAAAATGAATGCTGTCAGCATGGGTAACTTCACCATTCATGAACCGATCGTGAAAATCATTGAAATAGTCCTCAGAGCCATTTTCGTAAGACCTCTGGATGCATCTGCCCGTTGGTGTGTAATATCTCGAAACCGTCAGCCTTAATGCTGATCCGTCGTATAAATTCATTTGCTCCTGTACCAGGCCTTTGCCAAAAGAGCGACGGCCCATAATCGTTCCACGGTCGTTGTCCTGAACTGCACCTGCAACAATTTCACTTGCCGATGCCGAGCCTTCATCAATCAATACAATGATCTCGCCCGCTTCAAAATTCCCTTTTTTAGTGGCGTAGGCAAAATTGCGTGGCCTGTTCTTGCCTTCGGTGTAAACGATCAGCTTTTCATTTTTAATAAACTCATCCGATACATCAATGGCTGCTTGCAAATAGCCGCCTGTGTTCCCCCTTAAATCCAAAATCAACTTTTGCATACCCTCGGCTTTTAAATCGCGAATAGCGTCATAAGTCTCACTGGAAGTTGTGGCCGAAAATTTATTGAGCTTGATAAAACCTACTGAATCGTTGACCATGTATGCGATATCAAGACTATAAGTAGGGATGACATCGCGCTTAATTGTGAAGTCGAGCATCTCGGACGAATTTCTCCTAATAATCCCCACATCCACTTTCGTATTTCGCTCGCCTTTGAGCCTTTTCATTACCTCACTGTTGTTAATTCCTACTCCAGCAATGGTATCGCCGTCAACCATTACAATCCTGTCGCCAGCCTTGATGCCAACCTTTTCGGAAGGTCCACCTGCAACTGGAAGGATGACCATTACCGTATCCTTCTCAATCCTGAACTGCACACCAATACCTTCAAAGTTTCCTTCGAGGTGTTCGCTTACTTCGTCAAACTGACTGGCGGGGATGTAGGATGAATGCGGGTCCAGGTTTTTTAAAACTTCCATGATGGTTTCATCCTGAATTTTATTGATGTCAACGGTATCAACATAATCGTGTTCAATAAAGGAAACAATATCACTCAGCTTATTGTATTTAGAAAGATCGATGGAAAACATATTTGAATTTGCACCATCTCCGGGGCTGATTCGGATACCCAGTAAAATGCCCACGATTAAAACGAGTGCAAAAAGAATGGGGAGATAAACTGTTATTTTGTGTTTGAATTTATTCATTTAGTTAATTTGTTGCTGTGCAGTTATCCATACGGATTCATACGGGCTAACTTCGTGTCATAAGTTTAAGCTGCGCCGCAATTGCTATTACGCTATAAATAATTATTAGTTTCAGGGCTGCCATCCCCTCCTTCTTTGGGGCTTGCATCCCTTATTCAATGACAACCAATGACTTTATCTTTTACAAATTTTCTAATCCACAAAAAAGTTATTTGATTGTTAAGGCTTACTTTTGCGTTTTAAAAATTGGTTTGCAAAATTACCTATCTTTAAACGCATTAAAAAATAAAATCATATAAATCAGTAACTTCAATCATGTCGAAATTATTCATTGTCCCCACACCCATCGGAAACCTTGAAGACATTACGCTCAGGGCCATAAACGTATTGAAGGAAGTAGATTTTATCCTGGCTGAAGATACACGTACTTCGGGAACGCTATTGAGGCACTACAACATTTCCAAACCACTGGTTCCTTATCATCAGCACAATGAACACAAGGTAACCGAAAAGTTTGCCCAAAGAATTCAGGGTGGCGAAAAGGCTGCGCTGGTTACCGACGCTGGTACACCAGCCATTTCCGATCCCGGTTTTATGCTTGTGAGGGAGTGCATTAAAAATGCGATTGATGTTGAGTGCTTGCCGGGAGCCACAGCTTTTGTTCCCGCGGTAGTCAACTCTGGCCTTCCGGCCGATCGCTTCTTGTTTGAAGGTTTTTTGCCCCATAAAAAAGGACGTAAATCGAAGCTGGAATATCTTTGCGAATTGCCCTACACGATAATCTTTTACGAATCGCCACACCGTCTGTTAAAAACCCTGGCACAACTGGCCGAGCACTTTGGCCCGGAACGCAAAGCTTCGGTTTCGCGTGAACTGACCAAAATTTATGAAGAAACCGTAAGGGGAACTTTAACGGAAGTTGCTGAATACTTCGAGGAACATATAGTTAAGGGTGAATTTGTGATTGTGGTTGACGGGAAGGGGAAGGCGGAGAAAAAGGTTGATTAGATTTTTTTTGCAGAGACAAGGCATGCCTTGTCTCAACGTCAATAAAAAGCAAAAAATCATTATCCTATCCAAGATCAATAATTAAATAATTTAAACATGCCCCACACCTACAAATACCCTCGCCCGATGGTGACTGTTGATATTGCAGTCTTTTGCCAGTTTGATGGCGAATTGAAAGTTTTATTGATTCAGCGCGGAAAGCCACCGTATGAAAGCAAATGGGCCCTTCCAGGAGGCTTCATTGAAATGGATGAAAAGGTGGCGGATTCGGCTTACAGGGAATTGGAAGAAGAAACCGGCCTGACCGGTGTAAGTCTTGAACAGTTCAAAACTTATGGCGATCCGTTGCGTGACCCGAGAGGGAGAACTATTTCGGTGGTTTATTCCGGATTTACCTCACCCAGCAATGCTGCCGTGAAAGGTGCAGATGATGCAAAAAAAGCACAATGGTTTTCGATAAATGAAATCCCCGAACTTGCCTTTGATCATGGTGTAATCCTGGGTGATTTGATAAAAAAAGTCCTGGCTTGATAAATCTTATTTAGCCCTGTCCATAAAGTCTCCATTTTCCAAGAATAAGCACCAAAGCACAAATTTCTAACATAGTTATGCCCATGGCAAAATGACAAGCCTCACGGCAAGGCGGGCAAATAAATAACATGAAATGTTTTGAAAAGTTACCGGATAGCTGTCAAACAGTTAACCAGAACCTTTATGAGGCTTACGGTGAAAAGAGCTCACCCGGAAACTTATGAAATTGTAAGAAACTGTCTGACAGCTATACCGACCAGGATGCTATTGGAACAATCCCATAATCAATCCCCGCTAAACAATTCTTCAGCGGCATCTTCAGTCCATTGCATAATAGCTTGCCTTTGTTCAGCAGTTAAATCAGCTTCGGGATGCATTTTAATGTAGATGGGCATGGGCATGTTGCCATTCTCGACCTCTTCACTGATATCACTGAGGGCTCCTAATTGCTCACGCTTACTTAATTTACCCCAATGGCTGAAATCAAGGTTTTCGCGGCCAATGTTGATGTCGCGGGCTACCAGCCACGAAACCGGGGCCACGTGTGAATACCACGGGAAACTCGCTTCCTGCGAATGACAATCGTAACAGGATGTCCGCAAAAGGGCTTCGGTTTCAGCAGGAACATTAACAAGCTCAAAAAGCCCTTCGCCCTCAACGGGTTCATTTTCGGGCATACCCGAAGGTATGATCTGTAATATTAGAAACATTCCTACTAATATAAGAAGTACAATGCTAAGTTTCTTTTTCATAATTATTTCATCAATCCTTCAGCAGCCTTCAATGCCCATTCACTAAGCGTTTTAGACTCATCCGCTGTAAGGGCTTTCTCGGGATATTTTTTCAGAAATTTTGATGGGGGCATATCACCATCTTCAATCACTGCAGCTATTTCGTCAAGTTTTGCAACAAGTTTGTGCTTCTTCAAATCCGATAATTTATCGATGAGCAAAGCATCCCTGGCATCTTCTGATTGTGCATCAACATTGTGGCAGCCAAAGCATGATTTGTCCAGCAATTTATTTATATCCTCAGGGATTTCAAAGGTAGAGTTGGCCGGTGCTTTTTCCTGAAGCAATGTGGAAGTTGATTTAAATGCTGAAAATGTAAATATTACCCCGGCAAGGATAACAAAAGCTGTAAGCTTAAAAATTTGATTTTTCATAGGTATTGTTTTTACGATTTATCGACCAAAGATATTGTTTTTTATTTAGCGTTAAAAGATGATCATGAATTTAGTGATAGTCGTTCAAGTTGGTTAAAACTTACATCAGCAAGTCACTATTGATCATTCTGAATGAAAATCCTACTTTTCA